>JAILKE010000017.1 GCA_024694125.1 Bacteroidales bacterium | reverse complement strand
GCCTTGGCAGAACGTATTGGTGCAAACAAAGGATACATTTCGCGGATTGAAAGAGGTCAGACCATTCCTTCAATAGCCACTTTCTATCGCATCGTTTCTGCCATGGGATTGTCTGTAGAACTCCGCCCAACGATTTAATTGCAAAAAAGGTCTATACAAATAGAATAATAAAGCTATGCAAGACGTTAAAAGAGAGGCCATACAGAAGGCCGTTGAGGTGATGAACCAGGGAGGTGTCATCCTCTATCCTACCGACACGGTGTGGGGCCTGGGTTGTGATGCAACCAATAGTGAGGCGGTCAAGAAGATATACCAGATCAAACGGCGTGCGGACAGCAAGGCGATGCTCTGCCTGTGCGATGCCATCGGGCGTGTCGATTATTACTTCGAGAATGTTCCCGAGATAGCCTGGGACCTGTGGGAAGTGGCGGACAAGCCCCTCACCCTCATCCTGCCCCGTGCCCGCAACGTAGCGCCCGAACTGGTTGCCGCCGACGGCACCATGGGTATGCGCATCACTCACGAGGAGGTGAGCAATGCCCTATGCGCCCGACTGAAACGCCCCGTGGTCAGCACATCGGCCAACATCAGTGGCGAACCCACTGCCCGATGCTTTGCCGACATCAGCGACGAAATCAAGAACGCCGTCGATTACATTGTCCCCCTCCGTCAGAACGAGACGCACAACCCTGCCCCATCCGGCATCATCATGGTCGGCGACGGCGGTCTGGTCAAGGTAATCAGATAAGCTTCGGACCTGTACACATCAGAGCCTAATATACCCTGCAGGAAGATTTTTCCCCTGCAGGGTGTTTATTTTCTTTTCCCAACGACCATTGATAACCGAGCACAGAAATAGCCGATTGGCAGGTCTGCCCGACAGATAATGGACGTAATTGAGCATTGGCGCTATCAAAAAATGATTAAATTGTGGAACAAAATTTAATAATCATTGTATATATCAAGAATATTTTGTACATTTGCGAGTCAAAAACAATATAACTGACGTATTTTAAGTCATACGGACATTGAGCTGAAATAAAATGAAGAATAATTGGTTCGACAAGTTTTACAATTGGCGCGAGAAGCACCTCACGGAGCAACAGCTTGTATTGCTCCTGGCGCTGCTCACCGGTTTAGGCGGTGCGGCAGCAGCCCTGATATTGAAACGGCTGATACACCTCATCGAGTGGGTGCTGACCAATTCGTTTGACAACGGCGCGAACTACCTCTATCTGCTGTGGCCTACCGTGGGCATCCTGCTGGCAGGTTGTTATGTCCGATACATACTCAAGGACGACATCGGGCACGGCGTGACCAAGATTCTCTATGCCATCTCGCAGCGCAAGTCGATCATCAAACTGCACAATATCTATTCCAGCGTCATCGCCTCGTCCGTCACCATCGGTTTCGGTGGTTCGGTGGGCGCCGAGGCCCCTATCGTGCTGACCGGTTCGGCCATAGGCTCCAACCTGGGCCGCAAGTTCCGCTTGGACCAGCACACCCTGATGATACTGTTGGGATGCGGTGCCACGGCCGGTATAGCCGGTATCTTCAAGGCCCCGATAGCCGGTCTGCTGTTCACCGTCGAGGTACTGATGTTGGACCTGACCGCCTACTCCATCATGCCGCTGCTCATTGCCTCGGTGACGGCAGCCTCGGTGGCATACGCCGTGGATGGTCCCACGCCATTGTTCAGCTTCAATGACCCGATGGACTTCAGCATCAGCCGTGTGCCCTACGTCATCCTGCTGGGCGTGATGTGCGGGTTTGCCTCGCTCTACTTCACGCGCACCACGTTCTGGGCCGAGGATATGTTCAAGCGCATCAAGAACGTATGGAGTAAATGGGCGATAGGCGGTGCCTTCCTCTCGGTCGTCATCTTCCTGCTGCCTCCGCTGTACGGCGAGGGCTACGAGAGCATCCAGCACATCTATGATGGCCAATATACCAAGATAACGGGCAACTCCATCTTCTACGACCTGGTCAACTACACCCAGGCCGATGGCATAGCCAACAGCAGTCTGTTGGTATTGACCCTCTTCACCCTGCTGGTCATAGCCGCCAAGTCCTTTGCCACGGCAGCTACCAACGGCGGTGGCGGTTGCGGCGGTACCTTTGCGCCATCGCTCTTCGTGGGCAACTTCACGGGTTTCCTGTTTGCTTATTTGCTCAATCAGGCGGGTTGCTTCGAGACGCTGCCCGTACCTAACTTCGCCGTGATGGGCATGGCTGCCGTGATGTCCGGTGTGATGCACGCCCCGCTGATGGGTGTGTTCCTCTCGGCCGAACTCACTGGCCGCTTTGACCTCTTCCTGCCTCTGCTCATTGCCGCCTGCGTATCGTACGGCACTATCCGTATCTTCGAACCCTACTCGATCTACACCCGCCGTCTGGCTCTGAAGGGCGAACTCATCACGCACCACAAGGACAAGGCTGTCCTCACCATGCTGCACCTGGAGGACTTCATCGAGCACGACTACCAGGTCGTTACGCCCGATATGCCCCTGGGCGACCTGATCAAACTGGTGTCCGAGGCGCGTCACAACACTTTCCCTGTCTGCGACGCCGACGGTCACTTCCAGGGCATTGTCACTCTCGATGACATCCGCAACATCATGTTCCAGCCCCGTCTGTACGACCGCATGACGGTCAACGAGATCATGATTGGCCCGCTCGCCAAGATCAACCCTCAAATGAACATGGCCGAGGTGATGAACCTCTTTGACAACACGAATGCCTGGAGTCTGCCGCTCATCGACCAGTCGGGCCAATACATCGGCATGCTCTCCAAGAGCCACATATTCAAGAGCTACCGTACTATGCTGAAAGACTTCTCCGAAGACTAGTACTAGAATTAATTAAAAACTAGAATTCGAGAATTATTATTACTATCGATATGTAGCGCGAGACTTGGAATTAAAAAATACTAGAATTTGAGAATTATAAGAATTATTATTACTATCGATATGTTACGCTGGACTTGGAATAAAAAAATACTAGAATTTGAGAATTATAAGAATTATTTGGTTCAATCGATATGTTGCGTTAGACTTGGAATTTAAAAAACTAGAATTTGAGAATTATAGGAATTAATATTACTATCGACACATTGTGCGAGACTAAAAGTAAATGATTGAGAGGGCTTGGGTCCTCTCTTTTTTTTTGTACAATAATCCTCACTAATTTTGTAATTTATCGAAGTTTGGGAGCCAAAGACTTGCAATTTATCGAAGTTTGAGAGACAAAAACTTGTAATTTATCGAAGTTTAAGGCCAAAAATTTTGTAATTTATCGAAGTTTACTGATTCCAATTCACTCCCTTCATCAACCATATTATCTCATAACCATCGGGACGCGATGGGATTGCCATTGATGTGCGGTTATTGTTCGATTGAACAGGGACACCAATCGTGCACCAATCGCACTCCAATCGCACACCAATCGCACTCTCAACGTAAGGACAAAAAAGGGATATTGTCAAAATAAGGACAAAGGATAAGAGACAAAGGGACAAAGGACAAAGGGACAATACACATAATAATCGAGGGCAATGAACCAAGTTCGAGGGCAGCACACCGAAGGTGTGCAAGAAGGTATATTTGCCGGGGCAAATATACCGCCACCACAAGATAAAGTTTACGGCCAAGGAATATTCGCGTTACGGGGACTTACGCCCCATACAAATTCTGTCGCACCTTCGGCGCTCGATACAAAATCCCACGTGCTACTGTCGAAAGCGGGGGCTCACGCCCCCGCCTGTATTCCCGCGGACCTTCGGCCCGCTGCCAGACGAGAATATTTAGTTTATGGTTTAATGGTTAAGGTTTAATGGGCATAGGAAAAGGTTATAGTTCAAAAACACTCAACTGACTGAATTAATGTCTATTGATGACAATTAATGGAGAAGAAGACTTCGTACGAAAACCAAGACGAAAACGAAAAAGCGTTTCGGCTGAATATTGTTATAGTTCAAAACACTCAACTGACTGAATTAATGTCTATTAATGACAATTAATGGAGAAATAAAAATCTCAACTGACTGAATTAATGTCTATTGATGACAATTAATGGAGAAATAAAAAACTCCACGGTCTGAATTATTGTCTATTAATTCCAATTATTGGAGAAAAAGAAAAACATAGACAGAATCGGTTCCGCCAATACGCGACTGGTGGAACCGGATTCAGTTTAGAACAATACGCTCAGGTGAGCCATAAAGTGGAACGGCGCGGCAGGAGCAAAGCCCACGCCCCACTGGTCACGGATGGCCCAGTCAGTGTAGCACGAGGCGTTGTAAGCCTCGACCTTGCCATTGACTGTACGGTACTTAGGGGCGGCCCAGCCACCCGTCTCATACTCCGTGTCGAACAGGTTGTAGAGAGTCACGCCGATGGTGGCGTTCTTAAGGCCGTAGCGAGGCAGCGAGAAGCGGTACGAGAGGTCCAGGTCCGAGGAGAAGTGACCATCCAGGACGATGGACTCGTGGGTCTCGTTGCCGTTGGCATCGTAGCAGGTCATCTGGTCAAAGCCAGAGTTGGTCATGTACTGTTCGCCGATGTAACGGCCAATGAGCGAGGCGGTCAGCCCCTGGTACTGCAGCGTGAAGATCGAGTTAGCGATTACGTCGGGCGAGAAAGAGAGAGGTTGTTCGCCCAAAGAGGCTTTGCCCACCTCGACGAGTGCGCTCTGAGCGGCATCGTACTCGTGCAGAGTCACGGTGACATCCTTGACACGGTTGCGTGACAGAGTGGCGTTGGCATCCCAGCGGAACCACTCGACAGGCTGCCAGGCGGCCTCGAGTTCGATGCCCAGGCGATAGCTCTCCGGCACGTTCATGGCTACAGCCTCACCGATATCGTTCAGTTCGCCTGTCAGCACGAACTGGTCCTTGTAGTCCATCCAGTAGATATTGGCTCCGGCGGAGAAAGTCTCCGACAGGTACTTGTAACCTACTTCGAGGTCATTGAGGCGCTCAGCCTTGAGACCCAGACCGAGGTTGCTCTCGAAGTCGTTGCGCGTTGGCTCCTTGTGTGCAATGGCGTACGATGCGTAGGCGCGGTTGTTGTCGTTGATCTGGTAGTTGAGGCCGAACTTAGGGTTGAAGAAGTCGTAGGTCTCGTCGATGATGTAGGCATTGTCCGTGTTGGCACCGTACCAGTCACCGGGGTTCTGCATACGGTAGTTGACCTGGCGGTACTGTAGATCGACGTAGGCGCTGAGTCCGTCGGTCAGGTCGTATGCCACCTTGCCGTAGATGTTCATGTCGGTCTTCTCGGCATTGTTGCGGTAGTACTCGAAGTCAGGCTGCGAGACGCGTGCATCGTCGAATGCGCAGAAGTATTTATTGCCCTCCGCATCTTTCCACTTGGCATCGGCATCCTTGTTGTAGTAATACTTGTAGGGCATGGGCGACTGCCAGATGATGCGGCCGAAGTGGTCGCCATCGTAGCGGTTCCAGCCACCGCCGATGGTGGCAAGCAGACCATCCTGGTTGTCGTACTTGAGCGATGCGATGGCGCCGTAGAAGTCATTGTCCATCTTCTTCTGACGGATCAGGTCACCCTTCACGATAGGGCTGTAGCTGAGGGTGCCGTCGGTCTGAACGTCACCCTCCACGGGCGACCATAGGCCGTATTCGCCCCACTTGGCCTCGATCTTGTACTGCTCGTAGTAGCCGCGGCCCTTGGTGTAGTGCAGGCCGACGTTCAGGTCGAAGTTCTGGCCGAAGAGCTGGTTCCAGAGCAACTGGTAGTTCTGCTGACGGTAGTTGTCCGTCTGGTTGTCGTAGTACTTGTTGTACTCCCAGTCCATCGCACCGCATGGATTGAAGGTGCGGCCGTAGGTCTCCTGCTCATACTTGGAGGTGTAGTCCCAGGCGTGATAGGTCTTCTCCACGCCATTGAACGTGATGAACTTCACTACGGTATTGTCGCCATAGTAGGCAGCCTGCAGGAAGTAGCTGTTCAGTCGGGTCGAGGCGCGGTCGATGTAACCGTCACTGCCTATGTCCGAGATGCGGCCCTGCAGTCCCCAGTGATCGCCCAGCAGACCTGTGCCGAAGCGTACTGTCTCCTTGTGCGAGTCGTAGCTGCCAGCGCTCAGGTCAATGCCTACGTAGGGAGTGGCGCCTATGTTCTCGGTCTGCATGTTGACCGATGCGCCGAAGGCTCCCGCGCCGTTGGTCGAAGTGCCTACGCCGCGCTGTATCTGCATGTTCTGTACGGACGAAGCGAAGTCGGCCATGTTGACCCAGAAGAGCTGCGCACTCTCGGCATCGTTCATCGGGATGCCGTTGGCAGTGATGTTGATGCGCTCCGGGGCAGTGCCGCGCACGCGCAGGGTGGTGTAGCCGATACCGTTGCCGGCGTCGCTGGTGATGGTGACTGATGGAGTGAGGGAGAGGAGGAACGGAATGTCGGCGCCGATGTTGCGCTTGCTGATCTCCTCGCGATTGATGTTAGTGAATGCCATTGGGGTCTTCTGACCGGCGCGTGTGGCGGAAACGGATACCTCGTCGAGCTGCTCCATGCGGAGCGAATCTTGACCTTCGGCAACGGCTGCACTTGCAGCTGCTGTGCTCAGTATGCCCATTGCCGACATAAACAATACCTTTTTCATTGTAAATGAAAAATTTTGGATAAAACAATAAAGACAAAACTGAATGGGGGAAGTACCGGTCTTTCCCTTGGCAGCATTATCTGCCCAGGTTCAATGGGTCTGATCTCAGCCAGATGGTCTTGCATCCAGCACCCCATGTCGCCGTTGGACCTGCTCTATAGTGGTTGATACGCATACGGTCTGGTCCTTGCGGCGAACAAAACTTGTTTAGCGACTGCAAAGTTACGCTATTTTTTTTGTTTTGCCAACTTTCTTGCTTGATTTTTTGTGCAATACAGAAATTTTACCTATCTTTGCGGAGCATAATCAGTATGACCGATCCGCATCGTTGGACCATCCCGCGTCCAGCCCCCCCCCTTCATTCGTGAACAGATTGTAATGCTTGTTAGAATTGTGACTAAATAATATATATTGAACGCGCGTGCGTATATATGCGTATTTCTATTTAATATTAGAATAGCCGCTACACGATGTGACGCCGCACATTGAAACTCCTAAACATTTCTTATATGGATTTACCCGTACAGTGTATCGAACAGGAACTGGCTCAGTTCCGTGAGGCTCTCGAAGTTGAACTGCGTACTCAGGTGCCCCTCGCCGACAATGTGATACACTACTTCCTGGACCGCCGCGGCAAACAGCTGCGTCCTATATTGACCCTGCTCACCGCCAAGATGGTCGCCGGTCAGGTCTCGCCAGCCACTATTCAAGGCGCCGTCTCCGTCGAACTCCTGCACAATGCATCGCTGATGCACGATGACGTGATCGACAAGAGCGATGAGCGCCGCGGAGCATCGACCATCAATCATGTATGGGATAATCGCGTGGCTGTACTGATGGGCGACTTCTTCTTCGCCCGCTGCCTGATGTGCAGTAACCGCATCGGTTCGCCTGCCATCCTGCAGGCATTGTGCGACATGACCTCGCTGCTGACCGAGGGCGAACTCGAACAGATTTCCAACGCACGCTCGCACTTGCTCAGCGAGAAGGCATACTTCAGCGTCATCACGGGCAAGACCGCCTCGCTCTTCTCTGCATGCCTCCGCATCGGCGCTCTCTCTGTGGGTGCCACCGAACAGCAGGTGCAGCAGCTCGGTGAGGTCGGTATCAAGATAGGTCAGATATTCCAGATCCGTGACGACATCTTCGATTACTTCCCCAGTACGGCATCCGTGGGCAAACCCACCGGTCACGATATCATGGAGGGTAAGGTGACGCTCCCCCTGCTCTATGCCCTGCTCAATGGCCCCGCCGACGAGAGTGCGCGTATGCGTGAACTGATCATGGTCAACCGGGACCTCTCGGCAGAGGAGGTTGAGACCCTCGTCAACTATGCAAAACAGATGGGAGGCATCGAATATGCCCAGGCTCGTATGAAAAATATAGCTTTTGAGGCCAAACAAATGCTCCAAAACTTCCCTTCTAACGATTCTCGAGCCGCCTTGATGAACTTAGTTGACTTTTTTATAGACCGGAATGGTTGATAATGCTATCTTCACATTGCAGTAACCCCCGGTTTTGGGGCTAAAAAGGGCGTTTTTCGGGGTATTTTTAAAATTTTTGAAAAAAAGTCACGAAAAAATTTGGAGGATTGCGAAAAACCCCCTATCTTTGCACCCGCTAAACGAAAGGAACAACATTCGAAACTCCTTCAGGGTTCAGAAAGGGTTCTGGAAGTAAAGCAAACAAGTTCGGGGTGTAGCGCAGTCCGGTTAGCGCACCTGCTTTGGGAGCAGGGGGTCCCAGGTTCGAATCCTGGTACCCCGACTAAAAAGAGGACAAGCTTCCTCAACAACGATCTTTGATAGACCATTGCGAAAAAAGAAAACAATGGCTCCCTAGCTCAACTGAATAGAGCATCTGACTACGGATCAGAAGGTTGTGGGTTTGAATCCCGCGGGAGTCACTAAATACCAGATTCCCGCAATGCTGAAACTCAACAGTGCGGGAATCTTTTTGCTCCAATAGCTCAGTTGGTTAGAGCACATGACTGTTAATCATGGGGTCGTTGGTTCAAGCCCATCTTGGAGCGCTTCGCCTCTTTAGCTCAGTTGGCCAGAGCACGTGATT
>JAILKE010000007.1 GCA_024694125.1 Bacteroidales bacterium | reverse complement strand
GACCTTTCCACCATCGACAATGTGACCATCGATACCAACCGTGATGGTTTTGATATAGACTGCTGTAAATACATGACCATCACCAACTGCCGCATCAACACTCCGTCCGACGATGCCCTGGTGCTGAAGTCTTCTTATGCCTTGAAGAAGCCCGTGCTCTGCGAGCATATCGCCATCTCCAATTGCAATATTACCGGCTACAAGTGTGGTACGCTGCTCGACGGCACCTATGTCCCTGAACCCGTAGGATGGGTGTGTGGCCGCTTTAAGTTAGGTACCGAGTCGAATGGCGGTTACCGTAATATCTCTCTGACCAACTGTACCTTCATGTACTCCTCTGGTTTGGCCTTCGAGGAGGTTGACCAGGGGCGCATGGAGAATGTGGTGGTGTCTAATATCACGATGTCTCACGTCCACCACTATCCTATTTATATTACGACCGGATGCCGTAATCGTGGTCCGAAGGAGGTGACTCGTTACTCCAGCGCTCGTGACATCCAGATATCCAATGTCATTGCCGACGATTGCGACTCGCTCTGTTCCATCATCGTTACTGGTATGAAGGAGGAACCTGTGCGGAATGTATGGCTCTCCAATATTCGGCTTTACTTCAAGGGCGGTGGCACCAAGGACCTGGTGAACAAAGACTATCGTGAACAGGGTACCCACTATCCTGAACCTAAGTTTGCAGGCTGGACACCCGCCTATGGTCTCTATGCCCGTCATGTGGAGGGCCTTCATGTCAACGATGTGACTTTCCGCTATGAGCGCCCTGACTACCGTCCTGCTGTCGTCCTGGATGATGTGCACGGAGCAACCCTCAAGTCCATCGATGCGCCGACAGAGCCAGATGTAAAGAAAATCGTACAAATCCGTTCTGAGAATATAGTGATTGAATAAATGAGAATACCAAGTTCGATTCAATGAGAACGCATATTATATTTCTATCGGTCCTTGTCTGTAGTATAGCACAAATTCATAAGTAGTTGTTCAAAATTATTTAGCTACTTACAATAAAAACTATCACAATATAAACTATGAAAAAACTTTTGCTATTTGGGCTCGTTTCCTTGATTTCGGTATCAAGTTATGCTCAAGAAGAAACTCCATCAGTCGCGACGGGTTATCCGGATCTGGAACCAGTGACATTCAAGGAGTTGAGAACAACTAAGGATGACATTGATTGCCTCTTTGCCGAGAGTCCTGACGGAAAGCAGATAACCATTACTTCGGTCATCGGACAAGATCACACTGAGGTGGTTACGTTCGATACGAACAGCGGGAAGGTACTGTGGAATATCTCTGGCGGTTATGCCCGAGGTGTCCGTTATGTTGATGCTGGCCTCCTCTTGTATGACTTCAACCACATGCAGTTGCTCGATCCTGCTACAGGAGAAGATGTATGGGCAAGGAAACCCAATTTCTGGACAGGTGCAATGACACCGGTTTATGCCAATGGTAATATTCTGATTGCTTACAATAGTGCAGAGAATAGTCCTTTCGTGGGATTGGACATGAAAACAGGCGAACGTATCTGGAAAAAAAGAATCCAACGTACTTATGGTATTGCTGAAATTTACGACATAGATGATACACACTCATTCATCGTCACCAATCGGTTGTATAAGATTGATTGGACTACAGGACAGACCGAAGATATCAAGATTAATATAGGTGATGTGTCGGGCAAACGAGTCTGGGCGCAGATCGGCCTCGGTTTCGGAGTGGGAATGTATCCAACTGGTTCATACTCGTGGCGAGCCAATACGATGATGCCGGTAGTGGCATCGTGGGAAGTGCTGTCCGGACGTGTATCCAACATCGAGGAAAAGGATGGCCTGTATTATATGGCCGATCAGGATTACGTACGTTGCTTCGACCAGAATCTGCAGGTTCGCTGGCAAACTCCGCTGCCCGAGGATATTGTCACTCAATCATTTTTAGAACTGCATGGTGATACGCTCGTCATGGCCAATGTCGGCACCGCATACAAGGGCGCCGCAGAGGCAACTGAGAAAGGTCTCCTGTTTGTGGCTGCCTTCGATATCAAAGATGGTACGCAACTCCGGTATCGACTATTGTCCAATAAAGCAACGATGGTGACTGCATGTGCCGGAAAACCGGATCGGGTTGTCATGGCATGTGCCGACAGTTGCATGGTGTACAGCGTGGTCAATGACGAATTGCGTACCTATCCATGGAATGTAGCCGAATATGGAAAGTTGTCGTATATTCCTATTGGAAATGTCCTGACGTATGATAGTGAGGACCATATCTTCAAGCAGTTAGGTCCGGATGAGGATTGCGTGATGACCAACAAAGGTGAAGCCTATGTGCTGCCATCAACTGAATCAAACTATGAACAGGTTGCTTCCTCCCCATATCTTTACGTTCACGTCGTCGATTTGTCCGATGGCCGTAGTATCATTTTGGGTGGTGGTAAACGAGAAGATTGTTGGATAATCAATGCAGACGGCTCTCCCTCATGTCATATCGATTTCCCTGTGTATCGTATCAAGGAACTGGAGCATCATGTAGCCATTGTCCTGAACAATGGCCGCACGTTGTTGGTGGATATTTGATTGTAGTTACTACCGCTCTGTTGAGTAAATAAAGGGGGACTTCTATAAATGTTCTAAAAGACAATTTGTAGAAGTCCCCTAAATATATTCAGTATAAAGGATATTGTCGTACAATACATCCGAATACATACGGCAGAATGGAATAAAAAAGGTCTGCCCGGGCAATCGCCCAGGCAGACCGAGAAAAGTGAATGAATTTGTTTAGTAACCAGGATTCTGGTAAGCCTTTTTCTCTTCGTCTGTCATCTGCATGGCATCCAACTGTGAGTTAGGAATAGGACGCAGATAGAAGTGAGGCTCGATGGTGCGGGTATGAGTGACGGCTGTGCGGGTAAATCCATCACCGATGGTGTAGGTCTTGGCTCGCTCTGCCCATTTCTGGGTGCGGACCAGATCCTGCCAACGGTAGCCCTCGCCGAAGAATTCACGCAGACGTTCGTCCAGGATATAGTCGATGTCGATGGTGGCTGGAGTGGCGGCAGTCAGGTCGGCACTGTAGTCGGCCGATACAGCCTGCTTGCCATTGACATTGTATGTCCACTTGCCGGCACGGGCGCGGAGTACATTGACCAGGTCGCGTGCGCTCTTGGCGCCGGTAGCACCCTTGACAGCAGCCTCGGCTGCGATGAGGTAGAACTCCGAGAACTTGGCAATGACGAATGGACGGGTAGAACCAGCATTAGGGCTGCCCAGTTCGGTCTCCATGTTGCGGTCAGTACGTACACCGATGTGCTTCCATACGGCAGGGTAGGTACGACGGCTGATGTCGCTCAGGTTGATGACAAAGCAATCGTAGCCAGTGAGGGTACCGGCATTGATCTTGCCGTTCTCCTCGGCGTAGGTAACGCCAGTCTTGTCGTCGCCGAAGAACTGCAGGAAGGTCTCGCCATTGGCGATATGGGCCTTGTTGGCACCCAGTACGTAGGTATCAGCCTTGCCACCCTTGGCCATGTTGACACGGTACTGAAGGGTGAAGGTACCATCGAAGCGAGAGTCCTTGTCCTGGTCGGTGAACTTCTTGAGTGCGTTAGGAATAGGAGCCATACGGGTCCAAGGACGGCCCAGCAATTGGTCAGGCTCGCGCATCACAGGATTGAATTCTTCACCGCTTGAGCCGGTGGCCTTCATGTCGCCGCAGTAGTTCCACTGAGTGAACCAACCGACGAAGTTCTCAGGTGCTTGGCCATTGCCCCAACCGAGGCCGGCTCCGTTGTACTGCTCGCTCTCCTGAGTGTGGTCAGCCCAGAGCAGCCACTCTGCATTGCGGTCGAACTCATACCAGTTGACCTCACGGTAGGTGTCCTGCAACTTGTATGGACCAGGGTTGTTGATGGCTGCCAATGCAGTATCGTAGGCCTTCTGGAAGTAAGAAGGAGCCTGGCTCTTATCACGGTTGCTGGTTTCAGGGTAGGTAGCGATGTTGTTGGGGTTCTCCAACCACCATGCGTAGGTCAGGTAGGCCTTGGCCAGATAGAGGCGGGCAACGTTCTTGGTGACACCGCCAGTCACGCGTGGAGTCTCGTTCAGGTCTGCTACTGCCTTCTCCAGGTCGGGGAAGATAGCCTTGGTATAGACCTCATCGACAGTGTTGCGGGTAGAGGTGCGTTTAGGACTGTCGTTCGAGTGCAGTTCGCCGCCACCCAGGTCGAGTGGTACACCGCCGAAGGTCTGAACGAGGTTGAAATAATGGAAGGCACGGAAGAAGTAGGCCTCGGCAATCAGGTCTTCCGAAATACCGACGGCACTGGCGTTCTCAATGACCATGTTGGCCGTGTTGATGCTGTTGAAGCCCTGTCCCCAGATTACGTCAGCGCGGCAAGAGGTGGCATTGAGGTCACCAACACCTGTCATATCGATGTCCTTCTGGTTGTTATCGCCTGAGTGACCATAGGTGAACTCGTCGGTGCCGACTTCGCATGCTGTATAGTAGTATGCCTGGCCATAGATGTTGCGCAGTTGAGCGTACAGGGCGGTCAGACCACCTGTGACACCCTCTTCAGTCTGAAAGTAAGATGGACCATAGGAAGTGCGGGATTCCCCTTCGTCGAGCACATCGCTGCACGAAGATACGGCCATCGAGCCTAAGAGCGCTAATCCGCAGAGACCAAAAATATTTATCTTTTTCATTGTATTATCTTGTGTTTAGAATGTTACGTTGAGACCAATCAAGTAGTTACGTGTAGCAGGTGCATTGGTTCCGACGACTGGAATCGAGTGACCACCCATAGTTGTGGCATGGAACTGACTATCCTTAGACATAGAGTTTGGTTCCGGATCCATACCGCTCTCATCGTAGTAGTCGGATGAGATGACAAATGGATTCTGTATGGTACCATATACGCGCAGTGAGGTGATGCCGATGTTCTTGAGTAACTTACGGTCGAAGTTGTAACCCAAGGTGATGTTGCGGATCTTGCAGTAACCGCCATCGAAGACGCCCAGAGTAGAACCGTATTTCGGATTGTCTCCATCCTGAATGCCGCCTGGTTTAGGATACTTGGCACCCTTGTTGTTCTCGGTCCAATAGTCCACATCTACGTTGCCACGACGGCCGGAGAGCATATTCAGGTAGCCGGTGCTCGAGTAGAGAGTAGATACAATCTTGCCACCGAACTGGAAGGCTCCGATAATGTTCAGGTCAATGTTCTTCCATGCTACGCGGGTATTGAAGCCACCAATCAAGGCTGGTTCCAGGTCGATGATGCGGCGGTCCTCAGGGCCAATGGCGCGCGTAGGCTTGCCGTTGGCATCACGCTCGATGTCGTACTTGACCTTGATCATACCTTCGTTACCACCTGGGACGAGTGTCTGGAGATACTCATAGTCCTTGTCTCCTTCGTTCCATAGGCCATCATACTCGTAGTCGAAGATGACGTCGATAGGATGACCGACGAACCAGTGGTTGGCCTCGTCTTTCTCTGGAATCTTGTTGCCATTGGCATCGCGCGTGTCGGCACCTGACAGCTTGGTCAACTTATTGTGGTTGGCAGCCAGGTTGAGGCCTGCCTCCCATGTCCAACCATTCATGTTGTCGATGATGGTACCGTTGACGGTGAACTCGAAGCCCTTGTTCTCGGTCTCGCCGACATTGCCTGTGAAGGAGCTCACACCGCCTGAACCAGGCAATGTGACGTCGAGCAGGATGTCCTTGGTCTTCTGTGTATAGTACTCGATGGTACCGTTCAAGCGGCCGTTGAACAGCGTGAAGTCGATACCGTAGTTCCAGTTCTGGCTATATTCCCAACCCAGATCAGTGTTGCCGAGTTTGTATGGCGAGTAACCTGTGGCATAGGTCGAACCGAAGTTGTAATTGACAGTGCCGAGTTGACCGTGGGTAGAGTAGGGGTTGATGGCCTGGTTAGAGGTCTCGCCGTAACCTACGCGGAGCTTCAGGTTGTCTATCATGTCCAGATCTTCCATGAATGATTCCTTCGAGATGTTCCAACCTGCAGAAACAGCGGGGTAGGTGTGCCACTTGTGGCCCGATGCGAGGCGTGAAGAACCATCCTTACGGAGAGCTACCGAAGCCATATACTTGCCATCATAGTCGTACATGATACGACCCATGAACGACTCCAGTCCAGCCTGCCAGTAGTTCTGATTGTTTGGGTCAACCTTGAGGTCGGAGCGTGCAGCGCCGATGTTGAAGTACTGGAAGTTCTCGCCGTTGGCAATATCACGTCCGCTCATGTTGATCTTGGAGTATTTGGTCTGTTCGGCCGAATACATGGCAACGATGTTGAAGTTGTGCTTGTCCGCAATCGTGAAGTCGTAGGTAAGCAGGTGCTCGATGGCCCAGTTCTGGTAGTCTTCGCGCGTCTGGCTTGCGGAGTTCTTCTCGTTGGCGTTCACATTGTTCACACCGGTACCCGTGTAGTTGCCGTTCTTGGAACCACGGTAGTTTAGTCCCAGGTTCATGCGGTAAGAGAGACCCTCTATCCAGGGATTGGTTATCTCGGCAAAGAGGTTGTTGTAGGTACCGATGGTCTTCTTGTGACTCATCCAGTTGTCCTCGTTATCCTCGATGACATCCTTGGTCACTACATAGGCATCGTCCGATGGCATGTGAACCACGCGTTTCAGGCTGCCATCGGTATTGTATGGATTGACCAATGGAGTCATCTGCAATGCTGAATATACACCGAGCTGAGAGCCTTCAGTGTAGTTGATAGAGTTGGTCGATGATATGCCGAAGCGGGCATACTTGCCTACCTTCTGGTCGATGTTGGCACGCAGGGAGAGACGGTTGAACATCTGGGTGGGGATGACGCCCTCATCGTGCAGATATCCAGCACCGAAGCTGTAGCTGCCAGTGTTGGTACCGCCATTGACCGTGACGTCGTGGCTGTGCGATATGCCGGTCTGGTAGAGCATATCCTGCCAGTCGGTATTGCGGCCGCGCTCCTCATCCACACCGTCGCTGAACTTGCCGGCATAGTCACGCATCTTGGCATACTTGTCGCCCTCCATCATCGGGAAGCGGGCAAAGAGGGTCTTGAACCCTACATATCCGTTGTAGGTAACCTTGGCAGGTGCGCCCTGCATACCCTTGTTGGTGGTGATCATGATGACGCCATTGGCACCACGCGAACCGTAGATGGCGGTCGATGAGGCATCCTTCAGGATGTCCATAGCCTTGATGTCCGATGGATTGATCTCGGACAGGGTGCCCATGAATGGGATACCGTCCAGGACGATGAGTGGGTCATTGCTGGCAGTGAGTGAACGCTGACCACGAATGCGGATGCGCATCTCGGCACCAGGTTGCGAGTTGGTCTGCTGCATGTCCACACCTGCGATGCGGTTCTGCAGAGCCTGTGTTACATTGGAAGAGGGATTCTCCATCAACTTGTCTGCGCTCACATTGGCTACAGAACCAGTGACGGCTTCGCGACGCTGAGTACCGTAACCGATGACGACGACGTCATCCAGCATCTTGCGGTCCTCCTGCATCTCGATGTTGAGGTGGCTGTTTGCCTCTACGACCTGGTTCTCGTAGCCGACAAACGATACAATCAGTGTCTGGCCCTTCTCGCACTTGATGGCGAAGTTGCCGTCCACGTCAGTCATAATACCTTGAGTGGTCCCCTTGACTCGGATGCTGGCTCCTGGGATAGGTTCGCCGTTAGCATCGGTCACAGTACCAGTCGCGTTGAAGCTCTGGGCCATAGCACCGGCCGGCAGAAGTCCCATTGTACAAAGAAGACCTACGGTTTTCAATGTCGATTTGGTAATTTTCATACTAAGGTTTTTTAAGTTTTTAATAAAAAAGGTGTATTGTAGGTTGTTTTTAAGTGTTTTCATTTGTAGCAGATCGGTATGATATAGCTCACAAATGTCAATACGTTGCTCAATGACTGCCAGCCTGCCTCAAGCGGCATACATATTAAAATAAAAGATGAATGTACCGAGGGTGAAACTTGCGATTATTGAGCTGAATGTTATCTAAAAGACCGCTGCAAATGTATCGACTTTGCCAAGATTTTCAAAAAAAAAATATAACAAAAAACTCTTGAAATGTTTCCTCTTGAAATTAACTCTTCAAATGTTACATATATCTATGTTGACGTTTCCAAATCGGTCATTTTGACTATTTTTAGTACCATCAGTATTGCATTATTTTAAATAAAATTGTAACTTTGTGCCCGTATAAAGCTGATAACAGCCCTCCGTGCTGGCTCTGTCATGTGCCATGGCGGTCGTACATGTAACATCGTTTACCTTATCGTACATAGTTGCAAACCATGATTCATAAGATACTGCTTGCCCTCTGCTCCCTGTTCATCACTGCTGGTACAGTGATGGCGCGCCCTGCCAATTTCATATTCTCCGACAATGTGCTGTCCAGCATCCTGATCAATAATGTATATCAAGACAGTGACGGCATGATATGGATATCGACCGAGAATGGTCTGAACCGTTTCGACGGAGCCAAGGTGACCACCTACTACCACGACGAACACGATCCCCACTCGTTGGCGCACGATTACGTCAAGTATGTGTACGAGGACCGGCAGGGACACCTGTTCGTGGGTAGTTACATCGGACTGCAGTTGTACAGGGCCGATACAGACGACTTCACCGCAGTGGCATGTTATGCCGATGGCAGGCAGTTGGGCTCGACGCCCAGTTACCTGACCGAGACTGCCGATGACCACCTGTTCGTGTCCGGCAACGTGCTGTGCGAAGTGCGCGTGCAGGAGGGTCAGCCGGTGCTGTATGACTTGGCATGGAGCGGTCTGAAGGGAATGTTCAGTAAGTTGGTCGAGGACCGCAACGGCACGATGTGGTGCCGCAACAGCCTGGGCGACTTCTACAGGGTCAATACGGGTGGACAGGTGGACAGCAGTCAGGTGGCAGGTCATGGCGTGGTCGATGTCCTGTCCGACGAGCGATGCAATGTCTATGTGACGACCACTGAGCAGGACCTGCTGCGTTACGACGAGCGGACGGACCGATGGCTGCGGGTCAACAGCGAGCCGCTGTCCCGCTCGGTAATCAAGTGCGTGTCCTGTCTGGACGACCACCATCTGCTGGTGGGTACGGACGGCAGCGGTGTCAAGATGGTCGATGTCCGGACCGGCAGGGTCACAGACTACGAGATCGACCTGCCCGATGTCGCATCGGGGTTGCTCAAGGTGCACCAGATAATGCGAGACCGAGACGGCGACCTGTGGATGGCACTCTTCCTGAAGGGGGTGGTGCATCTGCGCATGTCCCAGACTGCCTTCGGGTACGTGGGACCACTGTCCCGGGCGGCAGATGTGATAGGCAGCAATTGCGTGAGTGCAGTGACGGCCGATGACCAGGGGCGCCTGTGGGTGGGTACGGATGGTGACGGAACCTACCTGCTGGATGCAGCTCAGCGCCGACTGTCGCACTTCGCAGGCCGAACCGAGGGTGGCAGTGCTCCCTCGATAGTACAGGCTCTGTACGAGGACTCGGCCGGCCGAATGTGGGTCGGTACACACGGAGAGGGGTGTGGCTATTTCACCCCCACGGACAGACGGTATGTCGATTGCAGCCACATGTTCACGGTCGAGGGGTCGCCCGCCATGCGAGTCTATGCCTTTGTGGAAGATGACCGCCACCGGCTGTGGGTCGCCACGATGGGCAATGGCCTGTTCTGCTACGACCTGCGGCGTCAGGCACTGGTCGATACACTCTCCTTCTTGTCAGGCCCGGACATCAACCTGTGGCAGACTACCCTGCTCATCACCTCGGGGCAGCAGTTGCTGGTCGGTACGTACGATGGCATCTTCGCACTGGACCTGCATGCTGTGCACATCCGTCCCCGACGCATCTTCGACCGCGACATCATCTTTGCTCTGTGCGAGGACCAGTCGCAGAGGTTGTGGGCAGCAGGACCCTCCGGAGTGGTACGGTTCAGCCTGGAGAGCGGCATCGAGCAGGTGCTGCATCAGCGTGAAGGGCTGGCTGGCAATGTGGCCTACTCGTTGCAGAGCGACTCGGCCAGCACGTTGTGGATAGGTACCAACCGAGGATTGAGCCACTATAATCCAGCCGACGGTACTATGACCAACTATACGGACGATGATGGTCTGCAGGGCAACGAGTTCTCGAAGAACGTCAGTTGCTGCGACCCCACAGGACGGATGTGGTTCGGCGGAGTGCGTGGCCTGAATGGCTTCTATCCGTCGCAGGTACATCCGGCCGATGCCAACCTGGGAGTGCGTGTCACGGGGTTCTATCTCCACAATCGCCCCATCACGGCGGCGACGCTGTCGGATGGCGAACCTATCATCGATGGTCCTGTGCACGAGGTGAAGGAGTTCTCCCTGTCGCATGGGGACAATGCCTTCTCGGTCGAACTGTCGTCGCTCTCTTTCGCCGACCCTGGCAGCATGCGTTACCTCTATTCGGTCAATGACGGTCCGTGGACCCAGTTGCCACAGGGCAGCAGGTTGATAACGTTCGGTGCGCTCGAACCGGGCGAGTATCATATATTATATAAGGTGTCCCAGCACGGCAATGAGTCGGCTGTCGAGCATATCACGGTGCACATACGCCCCTACTGGTGGGAATCGACCACAGCATGTGTATGCTATATAGTGGTGGCAGTGCTGCTGGTGGTGGGGCTGTTCGTCCAGCTGCGGCATCACTACCGGGTGCGCCGCGAGATGTTGATCGAGAAACATGCGCACGAGATAGACGAGGCCAAGCTGCGGTTCTTCACCAACATCACGCACGAGATCCGCACACCCATGACCCTCATCATGAGCCCGCTGCAGAAGCTGATAGATACCGACGACAACCAGTCGCGCCAGGAGTCGTACCAGACCATGAAGCGCAATGCCAGCCTGCTGTTGCAGTTGGTCAACCAGTTGCTCGATATCCGCAAGATAGACAACAACCAGATGCGGCTGCACTTCAGCCAGTGTGACGTGGTGCAACTGCTGGGCGAGCAGGCCGACTTCTTCGGCCCGATGGCGCAGAGCAAGCACATCGACTTCGTCTTCGAGCACGATGGGGTAGAGGAGCTCAATATGTGGGTCGATCCAGGCTACTTCGGCAAGATAGTGATGAACCTGTTGAGCAATGCCTTCAAATATACACCCGACGGAGGACGGGTGACCCTCCGCTTGGTTCAGGAGCCGCGCCGCTCCGACGATGAGGCAGGTCACGTCCGCCTGGAGGTGAGTGACACCGGTATTGGTATCTCGGCTGCGGACAAACAGCACATCTTCGAGCGATTCTATCGTGCCAGCAATGCCCACCAGTCAGCCGACGGCAACGGCATCGGCCTGCATCTGACCCGCTCGCTCGTCACCCTGCACCACGGCACCATCGAGGTGCAGGACAATGCCGAGGGGCAGGGTACGACCTTCGTGGTGCGCTTGCCATTGGGCCACAGCCACCTGCAGGGCAGCGAGATGGAACCACCGCTCGACACCGCGGCACCAGAGCTGGTCCATGCGCCTGGTGTCCAACAGGCAGCTGTTCCGGAGGCAGCTGTGCGCCATGCCACGACGCTGGGTGCAGCACCGCGGACCAAGTACAGGTTGCTCCTCGTGGACGATGACGTGGAGATACGCAGTTACCTGCGCCGCGAACTGCAGGACGACTTCCGCATCGAGGAGTGTGCCAATGGCGACGAGGCACTGCGCTCCATCTTTGCCCACAGGCCCGACCTGGTCATCACGGACCTGATGATGCCGCAGGTGGACGGTCTGACATTGTGCCAACGCATCAAGCAGAACATCGACCTGAACGACATCCCAGTCATACTGCTCACCGCCAAGGCTGACCAGGAGTCGAACATCATGGGCCTGGAGAGCGGGGCGGATGCCTATGTGACCAAGCCGTTCTACATCGAAGTGCTGCGCAGCACTGTGTTCAACCTGCTGCAGAACCGCAAGGCACTGCGCAATAACTACGAGGGACGTCAGGACCAGACGGAACGACTGCAGGATGTGCATCTCGATTCGGCCGACGAACGTCTGCTGGAGCGCATCATGCAGTCGGTCAACAAGAACCTGAGCAATCCCAAGTACCGCATTGAGGACCTTGGGGCGGACGTCGGCCTGAGCCGCGTACACCTGTACCGCAAACTGCGCGCCCTCACGAACCAGGGGCCGCACGACTTCGTCCGCAATATCCGTCTCAAGGAGGCGGCTCGCCTGCTGCTGCGCGAGGATTCGTACAGCATCAACGAGATTGCCACGGCTGTGGGTTTCCTGCGTCCCAACAACTTCACCTCGGCGTTCAAGGCGCAGTATGGCTACGCCCCCATGCAGTGGCGCGCCATGCAGCGGAAGAAGAAAAACTCGTGATGTGCCCGTTGCCCGATTTATCATCACACGTGGGTGTCTCCACGGCATTGGTGTACGGAAATTGAATAAAATAGAGAATCAACACCAAGTTATACTATTGTTTAACAAACTTATTTTCATTACACAATGATGCAACATCATTCATTAGGGCGAACCGTCTCTCTGCTCGCCTGCCTGTCGGCCCTCACTGTGGCACAGGCCCAGAATCCCTATCTCCCCCTGTGGGAACATCTGCCCGATGGCGAACCGCGCGTGTTCGAGGATCCTGACCATCCGGGTCAGTATCGTGCCTACATCATCGGCTCGCACGACCTGAAGTACACCGAGTACTGCGGTCCGGACATCCATGCCTGGTCGGCTCCCGTCGAGGACCTCACGCAGTGGCGTGACGAGGGCGCTATCTTCACGCACTATGTGGATGGCCAGTGGGACACGATGTTTGCCCCTGATCTGGTCGAGGTGCGCGATCCCGAGACTGGCCGCAAGGTCTATTACCTCTATCCCCACTCGCGTGGTTGGCGCCGTGTGCCTATGGTGGCGAAGGGCGATCGTCCCGATGGACCATTCACTCCGGTCAACCTCACTGCCGATGGCCGCAGCTGTTTGCCAGGGTCAATGATCGACTTTGACCCATCGGTCTTCATTGAGCCTGTCACCAGCAAGCGCGACCCCGACTACCGTCAGGGCTATCGTGCCTATGTCTTCTACGGCTTTCAGCACTCGACGGCAGCCGAGTTGGACCCTGCCACGATGTATTCGGTCCGTCCGGGTACCGAGGTCATTGACCCCTTCATCCCCGCCAGCAGTCGCGACGGACGCCTGTTGGACAAGCCCGGTTCGGAGTACAAGGCACTCTATCAGGGCCAGAATCCATTGGATTTCAACTTCTTCGAGGCATCGTCCATCCGTCAGGTGGGCAACAAGTACGTGATGGTCTTCTCCGGCTATAGTGGTCAGGAGTATGGCCTGGGCGCTACCAATTCGGCTTTGCGCTATGCCTATGGCGACAGTCCGTTGGGACCTTGGCGCTCGGGTGGTGTCTTGGTCGATTCGCGTGGCGTTGTACCCAGTGAGGACGGCTCTCGTCTCATCACGACCAATGCTGCCCACAATACGCACGGCTCCCTGCAGCTGATCAATGGTCAGTGGTATGTCTTCTACCACCGTCCGCCGCGTGGCTTCGGTTATGCCCGTCAACCTATGGTCGCCCCCGTGCACATAGAGTGGGACAAGAAGAGCGTCGCACGGGGTGGACAGGTGCGCATCACGGGCTATGACCCCTATGCCCCGCAGGAGCAATGGGTGGCCCAGGCCGCTGACGGCAACTGTTACACCGGTGCCGAGGTGACTTCGGAGGGCTTCCAGATCTATGGCCTCAATCCCTATGCCTACTATTCGGCCGGTATCGCCTGCTATATGTCGGACAATAACTGCATGCAGGACAACTTCGATGTATGGAACAATTCGATGGACATGGCAGGACTCAAGAACGGAACCATCGTCGGATATAAGTATTTCGGGTTCGGTGGATTGGCACAGGACACCAAGGGACTCAAGGCTTTCGCCGCAACTCGTCCGGGTGACGGCACGCAGTTGGTCCTCAACCTGACGCCTACGGCACGACAGGCATTCCGTATCCGTGTCATGCTCGATGGCCCCTATGCCAACGATGTATGGAAGGGCCGCGAGATAGCTGTCGTCGATGTTCCCGCTTCAGCGCAGGCCGCACCGTCGCTCTACCGCGTGGCTGTCCCTGCCGTGGAGGGTCTGTCGGGCAAACATGCCATTTACCTCGTCGTCGAGGGTCCCGAGGTCAAGGCTCCCGAGCAGCCTCGCTGGGGTCGTCCGCAGGGACAGCAGGCTCCGTTCGGTCTCTGCACCCTGCACGGCATCGGCTTCGAGCGTGCCGCCAGTCCGCTGGCTGCACCCGTTGTCCCGACGGTGCAGATATCGGTGGATGGAACCAACCTGGTCATCCCGTCTCAACCCGTACGTTCCACCAATCTCAATGGTTACACGGACCTGGGGCACTACCAGCTCTATGGCCGCCTCACTCCACAATCTGTTATCCAGGCGACCGCATCGCAGCCAGGTGTCAAGTTCGAGGTGGGCAAGATTCAGGATGGCCGTGCCGTGGTTCGTGCCGATTACCAGGGCGTTGTCAAGACTTTCTTGATCAATTGATGCTTCACAACCTTTTTGATGGTTCACAACCATTTTCTATGGATGCAGGCGAGAGTCTGCATCCTTTTTTTTGTATTTTTATGTGCAAAGTGCTGCAAAATTGTGTGAATGTCGTCAAAAATTAGAGCATTTTTGACCACTTTTGGTTACAAAATGACCTTTTTTTGACTGTGCAATCGTTTTTTGTGTTGTGTAACATCAAGAAAAATTTGGATTGTCTGTATTTTTGCCCTATCTTTGCATCACCTTAGATAAAGAACCATGAATGTTTAGCCCAAATGTTATCAATAGGTTACGTTAAACTAATTACCTTTAAGTGGAAAACACAGTCAAATGTTGAAAAAGGGAAGACGGTAGTCTTCCCCTTTTTTTATATATTCACCATTGAACATAATGAATGGCCAATGAATGTGCGTTATGTCGGTATTGTATCGGCATAACGTGGGTATTATATATAGGTATAATATCGGTATTACATGGGTATTATATAGGTATTATATCCCTATTGTTAACCATCGGGCAACCAAACTCCAGTATAGCCGTTTCGATAGTTCAGCGTAAGTGAAATGTCTTACTCTCCACTTACGCTGCACTTACTCTGGTCTTACTCTCCACCTCCCCGTTCCGTATGGATATCGTACCCGATGTGTATCGTTGTCCAATAAAAAAAGCCGCACCCCGAAATAGGGATGCGGCTGGTGATAATATATAAAGTGAAGTGTGATAATTATTCACCCTTGATAGCAGCTACGCCTGGGAGTACCTTGCCCTCGATAGCCTCGAGGAGAGCACCACCACCAGTAGAGATGTAGCTTACCTTGTCGGTCAGACCGAACTTGGTGCAGCATGCAACCGAGTCACCACCACCGATGAGCGAGAAGGCACCAGCCTTGGTAGCCTCGGCGATAGCCTCACCGATAGCCTTTGAACCAGCGGTGAACTCGTCGCACTCGAATACGCCTGCAGGACCATTCCAGAGGATGGTCTTGGCACCCTTGATAGCAGCGGCAAATGCCTTCTGAGCCTCAGGACCTGCGTCCAGACCCTCCATGCCGGCAGGGATAGCGTTAGATGGGTAGTTGGCAATCTTAGAGCCAGCCTTGACGGTCATAGTACCGAAGTCGAGGCCATCGCAGCAAGTAGCATCAGGAGCCATAACGAGCTCTACGCCCTTCTCCTTGGCAAGCTTCTCAACGTTGAGGGCAACATCGAGCTTGTCCATCTCAACGATAGAGTTGCCGATCTCGCCGCCGTGAGCCTTGGCGAATGTATAGGTCATACCGCCGCACAGGATGAGCTTGTCAGCCTTGCCGAGCAGGTTCTCGATGATACCGATTTTAGACGATACCTTTGAACCACCCATGATGGCAACGAATGGACGCTTGATGTCACCGAGGACAGCGTCAACGGCAGCAACCTCCTTCTCCATCAACAGACCCAGCATCTTGTCATTAGCGTCGAAGTAGTCGGCGATGACAGCTGTAGAAGCGTGCTTGCGGTGTGCAGTACCGAAGGCATCCATGACGTAGCAGTCAGCGTATGAAGCGAGTTTCTTGGCAAACTCCTTCTGCTTGGCCTTCATTTCCTTCTTGGCAGCATCGTATGCAGGATCTTCTTTCTCGATACCAACAGGCTTGCCCTCCTCCTCAGGATAGTAGCGGAGGTTCTCGAGCAACAGTACCTCACCTGGCTTGAGAGCAGCTACCTCAGCGTCAGCATTGGCGCAGTCAGCAGCGAACTTGACCTCCTTTACACCCAGGGCAGCAGCAACAGCGCCGGTGATCTGGCCGAGGCTCAGTTCTGGCTTCTTCTTGCCTTTTGGCTTGCCCATGTGGCTCATGATGATGAGTGCGCCGCCCTTCTCGAGGATGAGCTTCAGCGTAGGCACAGCACCACGGATACGGGTGTCATCAGTGATTTTACCATCTTGAATAGGTACATTGAAGTCCACACGAACGATGGCCTTCTTGCCTGTGAAATCGTAATTCTTAATTTCCATTTTAGTTATATTGTTGTTATGGTACAATAATGTAAATTGATTGCTTACAGTAATTCGTCTATCTTGGCCTCGATGTCGGCCTGCGAGGTGAGACCTACAAACTTGTGCTTCAGTTCGCCGTTCTTGATGAACATGATGACTGGGATGTTGCGCACGTTGTATTCGGCTGCCAGATCCTCGTTGTCATCGACATTATACTTGCCTACGATGGCCTTGCCCTCGTACTTCTCTGCTACTGCTTCAATGATAGGAGCCATTCGCTGGCAGGGACCGCACCAAGGTGCCCAGAAATCCATCACTACCAACTTGTCACCTGCGATCAACTCAGGTGCGTTCTGATCGGTGAATTGCATTGCCATAGTATTTGACATTTTATAAGTTATTATCGGTGCAAAGATATACATTTTTTCATCAAAATCAAATATTTTTCTGCAATTATTTGCATTTTACAAAAAAAAGCCATACTTTTGCGCTGTCAATTTTTCAATTATTCGTTTCAGGCATCAACAAAAACATTCGCACGAGAAGACATTGCAACTCCTGTACTAAATAATTGAGAATGAAAATGGGTTGTGAGCCGTTGGTTTTTGCACCCTTTCTATACATTTTTATTCAACTTTATTGCAAAAAATGATTAAACTTGGTCGTTTCAATGATTTGCAAATAGCGCGCACTGTCGATTTCGGAGTGTATATGACCGATGGCGAGGGCGTCGAGATACTTATGCCTCGCAAGTATGTCCCCGAGTCTGCAACAGAGGGCGACACGTTGCACTGCTTCGTGTATCAGGACAGCGAGGCGCGCCTCATTGCCACTACCGAGCATCCCTATGCCCAGGTGGGGGAGTTCGCCTCTCTGTTGGTCCGTTCGGTCAACAAGGTAGGAGCCTTTGCCGACTGGGGTACGAGCAAGGAATTGCTCATCCCGCACAGCGAGCAGCCCAAGGAGATGGAGGAGGGCCGCCGATACATTGTATATATACATATAGACGAGGTCTCCGGCCGCATCGTGGGTACTGCCCGGTTGGACAAGTATCTGGACAATGTTCCAGCGCGCTACGAGCACAACCAGGAGGTCGATGTCCTGGTGTGGAAGCCTACTCCGCTGGGGTACAAGGTAATCATTGACCACATGCATACCGGATTGATCTACACCAATCAGATTTTCCAGCCTGTGCACGTAGGCGAACACTGCAGGGCCTGGGTGCGCGAGGTGCGCGAGGATGAGAAGATCGACCTCTCGCTGCAGCCGTTGGGCTACCGCAACGTGATTGATTCGGCCGAGTCGCAGGTGCTCCGGGCCCTGCACCTGCACGGTGGTTTCCTCTCCCTGACGGACAAGAGTGACCCTGCCGATGTGGCAGAGGTGCTGCAGATGTCCAAGAAGAACTTCAAGAAGGCCGTCGGCGCTCTCTACAAGCAGCAGCGCATCACGCTGGAAGAGAATGGTATCAGACTGCTGGATGAGGGGGAATGACCCCTGTCCAGCACGCCTGAATCGACCATCAAAATAAGTGGGACCAATAGTTGGTCCTGGTATTCAACCCTTTTTTTTCAGAAACAACAATGGTATCGGGCATTACATCGGACAAAATAATGTCAAACTGCAAAATCATGTTTAAAAACATCTTTAATTATTAACATTACTAATAACAATTAATTACTTATGATTGAACTGAAAGGTATTCAGAAGACTTATCAGTCAGCCACCCCGTTGCATGTGCTGAAGGGCATAGACCTGCACATCGGCGAGGGCGAACTGGTGAGCATCATGGGAGCATCGGGTTCGGGCAAATCCACCCTGCTCAACATCTTGGGTATCCTCGATGATTATGACGAGGGTAGTTACACATTGGCGGGTACGCTGATACGCAATCTGAGCGAGACGCGGGCAGCCGAATTGCGCAACAAACTGATTGGATTCGTGTTCCAGTCCTTCAATCTGATTACGTTCAAGAATGCGATGGAGAATGTCGCCCTGCCGCTCTACTATCAGGGTGTGGGCCGACGTCGCCGCAATGAACTGGCCCTGGAGTATCTCGAGATGATGGGACTGCGCGACTGGGCTGACCACTATCCGAGCGAGATGTCGGGCGGACAGAAGCAGCGTGTGGCCATTGCCCGTGCGCTGATTGCACAACCCAAGATCATCTTGGCCGACGAACCGACCGGTGCCCTCGACTCCAAGACTACGCAGGAGGTGATGGACCTGCTGAAACGCGTCAACCGTGAACAGGGCAAGACCATCATCATCGTGACGCACGAGAAGGAAATAGCTGACCAGACCGACCGCCTGATTCACATCAAGGACGGACTAATAGTGGAGTAGGAGTATGGTTACGGATTATCTATCGGAGGTCTATGTCTCGATGAGCCGCAACAGGCTGCGCATCGCCTTGACTGGATTCAGCATTGCGTGGGGCATCTTCATGCTCATCGTCCTGCTGGGTGCGGGCAATGGTCTGCTGCACGGTATCATGAAGTCGTTCGGGTCACAGGCTACCAACAAGGTCTCCATCTATTCCGGTTGGACCAGTATCAGCTACGAGGGATTGCCTCAATACAGAGAGATTTCGCTATTGCCCGAGGACGTCGAGTTCCTGTCTCAATACTTCAGCGACAAGGTGTCGGACAACCTCCCTTGCATCGAGACTTCGACCCGTATGTCTTATGGGCAGGAGTATGTCAATAACTCGGTGCTGGGTGTCACCACTGGCTTCATCCGGACCATCGGATACAAAATCCTGGCTGGACGCGACATCAATGAGATTGACCAACGCGAACGTCGCAAGGTGTTGCTCATCACGGACAAGACGTCCGAACTCCTGTTCGGCGACACGTTGCGCCACCTGGGTGTACGGGTCAACCTGAATGGTCTGTCGTTCCAGGTGGTGGGTTATTACAAGAGCGATCGTTCTGACTCCAGCGACGATGTCTTTGCTCCACTCTCCACGATCGGTACTGTATTCAAGCCCGATGGACACTACTCTCAGGTCAAGTTGATTGTCCGTAATCTCGAGACCAAGGAGGCAAACGAGAAGTTTAACGAAGACCTTCAACTGGCCATGGCACGGCATCGACGGTTCGATCCGAAGGACAAGCAAGCCTTGTGGATCTGGAACTCGTACGAGGACTATCTCCAGACACAGACCATCTTCTCGGGCTTGAGGATGTTCATCTGGATCATCGGCCTGGCTACGCTCATTGCTGGCGTGACTGGTATATCGAACATTATGCTCATCACGGTGCGAGAACGTACGCACGAGTTCGGCATCCGCAAGGCTCTCGGGGCACGTCCCCGCCAGATAGTCAGCCTGGTCATCATCGAGTCTATCGCCATCACGCTGCTGTTCGGTTATGTGGGGATGTTCTGCGGAATCGGACTGACTCAGTTGGTCGATTACATCCTCACGATGCAGGGCGACATGTCAGCCACTAACGGCAATAGAGACATGTCGGTCTTCGTCAATCCGACGGTCGATATGGGCATCGTCATGGCCGCTACGGTGGTGATGGTGGTGGCTGGCGTGATAGCAGGCTATGTCCCTGCCAAGCGTGCCGTGAGCATCAAGCCGGTCGAGGCATTGGCCGCACAATAATAAATAACATTATCTAATCAAGACATTATGCAAGAATTATGGCAAGAAATATGGCAGACCATCAAGCGCAATAAATGGCGGTCGTTCATGACGGCATTTGGCGTCTTCTGGGGCTTGTTGATGCTCATACTGTTGGTCGGATTTGGCCACGGTATCTTCAACGGCATAGTCGGTCAGCTCAATGTCGTGCCCAGCAATTCGATCTTCTTTGGCTCTGATCATACGTCGATGCCCTACAAGGGGTTCAACAAGAATCGGTCGTTCGATTTGGACAATGTCGATGTCGATATACTCCAGGCCAATCTGGGAGAGCGAGTCCGCTTCATTACTCCCATCAACTTCGCCGGGTCCAAGACCTGTTGTGTCGGGGAGTACAAGTACGACAGCCGGATCATCGGCACACGCCCCTGTTATATGAACGTCATGCCGCAACAGTTGATCTATGGCCGATACCTCAATGACATTGACCTGATGGAGCATCGCAAGGTGTGCGTCATCGGCAAGCGCGTCTATGATTCGCTCTTCCCAAAGGGGGGCGACCCATCGGGCCAGATGATCAAGGTGGGCGGCATCTACTATACAATAGTCGGTGTGGTCAAGAAGTTGTCCGAGATGATCAACATCGGTTCGGACATCAATCAGTCGCTTATCCTGCCGGTCACTACCGTGCAGCAGACCTACAATCAGGGCAATACCCTGCACATCATCTGTCTCACGTTGCACGATCAGTATCCGGCGGCGGAATGGCAGGAGCGTGCGCTCAGTTATTGCAAGGAGCATCACACTATACATCCGGACGATAAGTCGGCCTTCTGGTGTTTCAATCTGGCCGAGATCCTCTCTATGTTCAATGGCCTCTTCGTGGGCATCAATATATTGCTCTGGATCGTAGGATGCGGCTCGTTGTTGGCAGGTCTGATCGGTATATCCAATATCATGTTGGTCACGGTCAAGGAACGGACACAGGAGATTGGCATACGTCGTGCCCTGGGAGCCAAGCCCGTCACTATTGTCACGCAGATATTGGCCGAGAGCATCACGCTCACTTCGATAGCGGGTCTGGCTGGCTTCATGGCTGGCGTTTGGATATTGGCATTGGTCGATACCATCCTGCAGGCGCAACCGCCATCGGACGATGGCTTCTCGATGCAGAGCCCCCAGATACCGTTCTCCGTCGCCGTCTCGGCTATGATTGTCATCATCGTGGGCGGTGTGTGGGCCGGTTGGATGCCTGCCAAGCGAGCGATGAAGATCAAGGCAATCGAGGCACTGCGTGAGGAGTGATGGCGCTGTCCTCATCTATCATCGCATCATCGATTGTCACCTCATCGATTGTCACCTCATCGATTGTCACATCATTTATTATCACATCATTGGCCAATATTGGCCAATGAAATAAAAAAAGTTAATTACCATAACACAATATGAAAAAGTATTTCAAAATGGCAGGTTGGTGCCTGCTCGGTTTATTCGTTATTTATACCTTTTATTTCCTTTGGGCTCAGTCACAACCACAGCCCGTTGTTTACGAACTGCTTACCCCCGAGGTGCGCGACATAGTCAAGACTGCCGTGGCCAGCGGTAAGGTCGAACCTCGAGATGAGGTCAATGTCAAACCTCAGATTCAGGGTATCATCACCGAACTCTACGTGGAGGCTGGTGACAAGGTGCGCAAGGGTGATCCTGTGGCCAAGGTGGCCGTCATTCCCGATATGTCGGCCCTGAGTTCGGCACAGAGCCAGGTGCGTACGTCGCAGTTGGCACTCGAGGAGCAGGAGCGCGAGTTCGCCCGTGTTGAGGCTCTCTACCAGAAGGGCGTCATCTCCAAGGAGGAATATGAACAGGGCCACAATACATTGCTCCGTCAACGTGAGCAGGCACAGGCAGCACAGGATGCTCTCGATATCGTGACCGATGGTATCAGCCGACGTGCCGGTCAGATCAATACCACCATCGTCCGCAGTACCATCGCCGGTACCATTCTCGACGTACCGGTCAAGGTGGGTAGTTCGGTCATCAATGCCAACTCTTACAATGAGGGTACCACCGTGGCAACCGTCGCCGATATGGGTAAGATCATCTTCCGTGGCAATATCGACGAGACTGAAGTAGGTCGTATGCGTGCCGGTATGGACATCAAACTCAGCATCGGCGCTGTTCAGGGCGTCACCTTGCCAGCAGTGCTGGAATATATATCGCCCAAGGGAACCGAGAGCAACGGAGCTGTCCTCTTCGAGATCAAGGCTGCTGCACAGATACCCGATACCGTTATAGTTCGTGCTGGTTACAGTGCCAATGCCGAGATAGAACTGACGCGTCGCAATCAAGTGTTATCCGTCCAGGAGTCAGCTATCGAGTTCGAGGGCGATTCTACCTTTGTGTACCGTCTTACGTCGGCTGATGGGGTAGTACCACAGACCTTCGAGCGTATGCCGGTCAAGGTCGGCATGAGCGATGGCCTGTATATTGAGTTGGAAGAAGGAGTGTCGGACAATATGAAACTGCGTGGCAATGAGAAGACTATTGAGAAGTAACCCCGCGTGGGTGTCGGGCTTGTGTCGCTATTGTGGCGTGGCTCTGTCTGTCGTTGTGCTTTTGTTCAATGTACAGCGCACTTCAGCCCAGACGATGTCGTTGCAGCAATGTATCGACTATGCCTTGGAGCACAATAATTCAATTCATCAGCAGGAGTTGCAGCGGCAGAGCCAGGAGGTGGCACTCCAGTCGTCCCGTTTCAGCCGATTGCCCGAGGTGGATGCCAGTGTAGGTCAGAACTGGTCTTTCGGCCGTTCTACATCGGTCACCAGCAATACCTATTCCAGTGGTAACTCAACATCGACCAATCTCGGCATCAGTGCATCGGTGCCGCTGTTCACAGGCTTCCGCATCACCAATCAGATTAAGTCCGATAAATACTCGCTCGAGGCTGCTTCGGCTACATTGGCCAAGGCCCGAAAGGATGTCAGCATCCAGGTCTCGACTTACTACCTCAATGCTCTCTATTATCGTGGGTTGGCCCAGGTACAGCGCAGTCAGGTAGAACTCGATTCTGTGGCTCTTGTCAATGCCCGTACATTGTTCGAGGCAGGGCGCAAGCCCGAGTCCGAGGTTGCTACAGCCGAGGCGCAGCTGGCACTGAGTCGCCATAATCTGACCGAGGCCATTGGCAACGAGACATTGGCACGACTCGACCTGATGCAGTCGCTCAATCTGGATGGTGACGTATCGGAATTTGCCATCCTCGATATTGATACCACCCGGTTGGCGGACGATATGGGCAGTGCAGCACAGATCTTTGATGAGGCTGTTGAGGCGCATCCCTCTATTATGGCAGCCAAGTACAGACTGGAGAGCAGCAAGTACGACCTCAAGGTGTCGCGCAGCAGCATCTTGCCTCAGTTGAATCTCAGTGCAGGGTACAGTGCCAGTTATCAGTATATGTATGGCTTGAAGGATGCGTCGGGCAGGAAGTTACATCAGGCGTCTTTCGGTCAGCAGTTGGGCGATTTCGATAGTAAGTATATCAGTCTGAGTCTGCGTATTCCGATATTCGACCGTTTCTCTACTCGCAACAACATGCGTCGTGCACGTCTCAACATCGAGAGCCAGGAGACCAATCTTATCGAGGCGCAGCAGTCGTTGCGCAAGGAGATACAGCAGGCCTACTGGAATGCCGTCAAGGCACGCGACAACTATCGTTCATCGCAGAAGGCCAATGCTTCGACCTCGTTGGCCTATCAGTACGAGGCAGAGCGTTATGCTGCTGGACGTGGTACATCGTACGACTTGCAGCAGGCGTCGGCCAAAGTACAACGAGCCCGTCAGGACGAGATGCAGGCACGCTACGAACTGTTGATGCGCCTCAAGATATTGGAGTTCTACAATGCACAGCCGGATTGACCCGTCTGTATCGGATTATAAAAACAGCCTCCCCACGTTAGTTGGAGAGGCTGTTTTTTGGTTTTGGTCTTGGTTTTCGTTTTGGTACGCAGTTTTCTTTTCGTTTTTGTTTTGGTACGCAGTTCAATACATCCGTCGGACGATGCTGTAGATGAGCGATGTGGGCAGCAGTTTGGACAATAGGGCGAAGATGTGGTACACAGCGCCGACGTAATAGTAAGCCCGCAGCCAGTGAGTGGTTGCCATACCGTACAGTCGTCGGGCAATGCCCTGGGCCGATTGCCCATGCAGTTCGTCACGTTCCATCGTGGCGAGCGAAGACTGCATATGCGGATAAACGTCAGTGCCAGCCGCGGTCTTGAGACGAGAGGCGGTGAATGCCGTATGCACGTCACCAGGCATCAGGCAGGCTACCCCTATGTTATGTGGGGCCAATTCATTGCGCAGCGACATGGCCAGGGCATTTAGAGCAGCCTTGGATGCCGAGTAGTAAGCCTGGAAGGGGATGCTGAATGTTGCAGCCAGACTGCTCACTATCAGGATGCGTCCTTGCTGACGGCTGCGCATATAGGGGATGGCGGCCTGGATGATGTTCGATGCCCCGTAGAAGTTGACCTCCATCTGGCGGTGCACGTCTGCCACGGGTGCAAATTCCGCAGCGCCTGCTATACCCATTCCAGCATTGGATATCAGTACGTCTATATGTCCAGACAGGCGTATCACCTCGTTAACCACGCGGTGACAGTCTTCGGGTATAGTCACATCGCCAGTCAGGTGAACTACCCCAGATCGGTCCTCTCCGTGGCGAGACATCTCGTACACGGTCCAGCCTTGTTGGGCAAAGTAATCGGCCGTAGCCATGCCAATGCCCGATGATCCGCCGGTCAGCAGGAGAGTTTTCAGGGTCGATATATCAGCTTTCTGTTTCGTCATGTCCGAAGAGTATAAGTATATCAGAAGGATATATGTACAGCCACCTGAACGCCGTTCTTAGCTATGTCCGGGTGATCATAGTAGTTGAGTCGGCGTATATACTCGACGCGCAGCAGTTTGAAGATATTTTCCACGCCGATGGTCGCTTCCATATAGGGGTATTTCATCTTGGTATATACCTCAGTCCCCTCGGTGGGGAAGTGGTACAGGTCCGGATTGCGCCAACTGCCGTCACTCAGTGTGGCAGTCGGGTTGTTGCGGTCCGACAGGTCGCCCCAGTAACCGCGGAAGGAAACCACCTCGCGCCACTTGAGTTTCTTCATGATCGGCATCGTGTTGAGTATCCAACCGTTCAGGTAGTAAACCAGGTCCCACTGGCAGTAACGGTCTGCGACGAATTCCATCGCATTCATCTGCGTGAAGGCGTGATCCTGTATGGTGAAGCCCAGGTTGACGTTGGGCAGACAGAGCATTGCATATGGTGACTTGCTCCATACCTGACCCGCTTTGAGTTGGGTATCTACATATCCGAAGGCCGAGAGCCAGAATCGTTTCTCGAACGTGAAGTCCGTACGCTGGTAGTCGTAGTTTGCTCCCAGTACCCCCTTGGCGCCCACACTGTGTTGCAGCACGAAGACTGGGTGCTGATGGTTGATCGACGTACGGTTGATACGGCTCTGTATGAAGGTCTCGTGTGGAGCATAGCGCAGCTGTATGGTCGCATAGCACAGGTCGTAGTATTTGTCACCCCAGGGAGTCTCCTGGTTCGATGTCCCGACGCGGCGGAAGGAAGCAAATTCAGCAAAACAATTGTAATTTTGAAAAATTGGTCTAGTCGATGAACCGACACGGTTGAAGGGGGCGAACTTCGTGCTGTATTCGCGCAGCCATGTATTCTGTAGTTTGAAGCTGAAGCCGCCGTAGTACTCGCGTATGTAACTCAGTTCTGCCCGACGTTCGTAGGAAATCTTCTCGGTGTCGTCACGTTTCAGCGAGAGCAGGAAGTTGTCCTTCGACGTAGTGGGGTCCTGACCCAGCAGGTTGGTGTCGTAGTTATAATCGAATACCAGTTTGTGCATTGGGAACTCGTTGCTGTGCGACTTGCAGTTCTTGAACGAATATTCCAGTTTGGTATCGTACTTCAGTTTGTGGTCCTTGCAACCGTATGCCAGGTATCCGAATCCGAACCAATGGCGGCTCAGGTGGGCAGTGGTGAGACCACCGGTGCGCAGGCGTAGACCTTCGATGGAGTTGTAACTGGCTGTGGTGTTGAGTGGACCATACAGGAAGTCATTCTCCTCGAAAGGCTTGCTGGTGAGCGGAATGTAGCCCTTGAACAGCCAGGTGAGCACCATTTCCGAGTACTTGAAGAATGGGCGCTTGCGCATAGCAGTGAGCATGTCGTTGACCTGATTGTCGCGCGACACATTCTCGCCGCCGCGATGTTCCTGCCAGAAGGATTCATCCCGCTGCAGCATGTTGTTGGCCTCATGGTGGGGCGTGAAACCATTGAGCACCACCTGAGTCTGGGCATCGGGTTCCGAGAAGTCGAACTTGCTGTAAACCATCTCGCGTTGGGCGTACAGACCGGTTGTTTCGCCCACTACGGTCATTTCGCTCTCGAATTTCTTGCGCGTGATGATACATGTACTGTCAGGCAGTCGGTCCTGTTCGATGATGATGTGCATATTGCGCACGAAGTTCAGGTTGATGTCGGGTGGGATGCTGAGGTCGGCTTTCTTGAGGAAGTAGGTGCTGTCCGTAGCTATGTATAGATGTCCGATGAATCCGAACTGCTCCGGTATGAGCGGTGCGAAGCCCAGGTCGATGTACCGTTTGCCGTCATCGAAGGTCAGCGTGTCCAGTATGTAGAACTTGTAGAATGCAATGGCAAAACGCGACACCGGATTGACGAACTTGTTGGTAAACATATAGATGTCGTTGGCATCCAGGTCCACCTCGGGGAAGCACTCCGTCTGGGCCTTGGCTACCAGGTCACTGGGCAGCATCTCGTCCATGCCCACGTGGCGCTTGCCTTCGCAGATGGTGCGTGTGCGCTGAGGGTCACGTTGGTAGAAGACGCGCGTCATGCTCTCGTCGCTCGATACAGGCAGTACGGCACTGCCGGAGTAGGCCGTATCTATATATTGGTCGATGTCCGGGAATTTCTTCTTCCACCCACGGTACAGCGGTCCGCTGAAGTTGTTGAGCGAGTATGTCGTGTTCTCGTATCGTTCGCAGCGGTAGTAGTCATGTTCCGTCAGTGCATGGTCGTGTTTATGCTCGATGACCCGTCGCGCCAGTTCGACCGAAGGGTTGCCACGGCGGCGGTAGTGTTCGCGTTTGGGTTTGACCACCACTTCGGACAGCTGATAGTCGTTCGGCACCAGTTGGATTATCTCCTTGCGGCTCTTGCCCTTGGCGCGTATCTCCTTGGTCTTGTATCCCACGCACGATGCTACCAGGGTGCCGTTGGAGCGCAGCAGCAGCGTGTAGCTGCCGTCAGTATTGGTGATGGTACCGTTGGTGGTACCTTTTTCCTGCAGTGTGATGAACTCCAGGCGTTCGCCCGATATGCTGTCGCACACATATCCTTGCAACGTCACGCGGGAGGTACCTTGCTGTGCCTGTAGGTCATTCCAGGCACACAGCAGCAACATTGTTATTATATATACAATCTTTTGCATATTCAGCTTATTGAGGGTGCAAAGATAATTATTTTTTCCCTTATGCTGCACCAGCTTTTAAACAAATGGCTGTTTTTCATCTATAAAAATAGACGATTTATTGAAATTTTAGTATTTTTACTCTTCAATTTGTACTGCTATTCAAATATTTTCACTATCTTTGCCGCCATAATCGACCATCGGTATGTCGATTTCATAATTCCGTTATTGTCACGATGAGCAAAAAATATCTATTTGAATCGACCGTCACCATCAGAGACTTCGAGTGTGATATGCAGGGTGTTGTCAACAATGCCTACTATCACAATCTGCTGATGCAGACCCGTACAGAGTTTTTGGCCAGCATCGGCATCATACGTCAACAGTGGAGCGAGGAGCGCGGCATAGATTTCGTAGTCTATGAGACCGCCATCCAATACAGATTGCCCATACAGAATGGCGAGACTTTCCGGTCTTGCCTCAACGTGCATCGTGAGGGTGCACGTTTCGTCTATGTACAGGACTTCCGTCGTGAGTCGGGTGAACTATGCATGAGGGCGCGTGTCGATGTCGTGGTGGGTGTGCATGGCAAGCTCACTCGTGGAGACCTCTTTGCCGACTGGTGTCGTGAGCGATTCCCCCTGCAGGAGGTTCGCCCTACCCGAGCATCGCAGCGCATAGACTTGCCTATAGATGAGGTCATCTATGACTACGAGATGAAGGTCCGCGACTATGAGTGCGATGTCTATGGATCAGCCACCAATGCCTATGTGCAGCGTTATCTGGAGGTGACTCGTCTGGAGTTCATGGAGGAGATAGGCGAGACGTTCCGCAAGTGGCACGAGAATGGCATCGATATGATGGTGACCAAGGTTGACCTGAAGTTTATCAAACCGATGATGTCGAGTGAGAAGTTCCACAGCCTGATGAATATTCGTCAGGATGGTCCGCGTGTCATCTTCGAGCAGGAGATTCGCAGCAAACTTGACATGCACCTCTGTGTCCGCGCCGCTGTCGAGATTGTCAGCATCGTCAATGGTCAGCTCGATGCCGAGGGCAAGAGTTTTGAATACTTTATGAATGTACAGGTGCCGGAGTGGAAGAAAGGAAAGAGCTTTTCATAATCGCGGGGCGATTATGAAAAACAATTGATAATTGATAAATTTTACCAATTGAAAATTGAAAGTTGAAAATTGAAAACCTTTCAAATTGATAATTGATAATTGATAACCTCCAAAGCATCTAATTACTCTAAATAATTATGAACAAGCAATATGAAGAACTGCGGGTCAAGCCCGGCGAATATATACCTAATGTAGGTATTGATTATCCCGACGATCCGACCGTGCGTCTGCTCAATCCGCCCAAGACGCATCCGTTCGATATTGACGAGAACTATCCCTATTACGACGAGAGTTTTAACTTCAAGCTGAACCGCTTCCTGTGCTACCTGAAGTGCCGCACATTGGTCTTCTTCCTGCAGCACCTGGTGTGGGGATTCAAGGTCGAGGGACGTGAGAACCTCCGCAAGTACAAGAAACTGTTCCAGGAGAAGGGCTGTATTACCACTTGCAATCACGCCTACCGTTGGGATATGGTTTCGGTCATACAGGCCACAGGTCATTCATTCTTCATCCCAATGTATGGAGAGAATATGAAGACGGCCGATTACTGGCACATGAAGTACATCGGTGGCATCCCCATTCCGACGGGTCTGCAGGCAATGAAGAAATATGATGCTGCCATGGACAAGTGGCACGAGAAGGGCTATTGGATTCATCTCTTCCCCGAGGGCATCCGTTGGGACTTCTACAAGCCGCTCAAGCCGTTCCACAAGGGAGCCTTCACCCTGGCATACCGTTGGGATTGCCCGATATTACCTTGTTACATCACCTATCGCAAGCGTACAGGTTTCTATCGACTGACGGGTCCGGCGAATAAGCCGCTCATCACCTGCCACATCGGTACGCCGGTCTTGCCCGATATGTCGCTGCCGCGCAAGAAGGCCGTCGATCTGCTCACCGAACAAGTCTGGAACCAGATGCTCCAGTTGGGCGGAATCGAACACAATCCTTGGCCTATGACCATCTAATGCCACACCATCAGAATATTATATTGCAAGGAGTCTTGCTCGAACAGTGTGTCGGCATGATTTCCTTGCATTTTTTTGTATTGCAACATACCAATTCAAGTTTCGCAAGTATTCAACTTGCTCACTTTCGGTAAAGAAGGGAAGTGAAAGGGGAGTAAAAAGGTAGTAAAAGGGACGTTTGTTATTACTGGCAGGAGTTCTCAAGGGACGTTTGTGTCGTCCCTTTCACTCCCCTTTTTCTACTTTTTTTAGCCTTTCTCTACTCTCAACTGAAGCTTGCGAAAGTTGAGTGTCTAATTCTTAAATTTAAGATTATAAAGATCTATTATGAAATCACTCTTAACCCTATCCCTTGCCCTGTCGCTCGCGTTACCGGCACAGGCGCAGAAAGTTCCAACTGGCGGTAAAGCCATCAGTCCTGACCTGATTGGTATCTTCTTCGAGGATATCAGTTATGCTGCCGACGGCGGCCTCAATGCCGATATGATCCAGAATGGATCGTTCGAGTACAGTGGCGTCGAACGTGACAACTGGGGCCCCACCACAGCCTGGCGTCAGTTGCGCCCAGGTCACTCGCTCGGTTACTTCGAGGTTCGTGGCTCTTCGCCGCTCAATGAGTACAATCCCAATTATCTCCACATCACAGTGGAGCGTGTAGGTAAATATTACGACTACAATGGTTGGACCGGTTATGGCCTGCGCAATGATGGTTGGGACGGAATGTCGGTGCGCGAGGGAGCCAAGTACGACTTCTCGCTCTTCGCTCGTCCTGCCAAGTCGGCCATGCACGCCCGCATCGTTCTGGTGGGCGACAAGATGGTCGAGCATCAGGGCCCTCATGGCACCTTCCGTCGTCCCGAACCTGTCATCCTTGCCGAGGATACCCTACATCTGAATGGTGGCAACATCTGGCAGAAGTACAGCTGCACCCTCACGCCAAGTCAGTCTTGGCGTGGTGCCCACGTGGAGATACTCTTCATCGACCGTGGTACAGTCGATCTCGATATGGTCGAGATGATTCCACAGGATACATACCGGGGGCATGGCCTGCGTCGTGACCTGTGCGAGGCACTCGAGGGGCTCAATCCCAAGTTCATGCGTTTCCCTGGTGGCTGCGTAGTACACGGCGGCGGAGATGGTTTCTGGAACACCTACATGTGGAAGACCACCATCGGTCCCAAGGAGGCTCGCAAGCAGCTCAAGAATACCTGGGGCTACCATCAGACCATGGGACTGGGTTACTACGAGTACTTCCAGTTGTGCGAGGACCTGGGTTGTGCTCCTCTGCCCATCCTGCCTTGCGGTGTCTCTTGCCAGGGTACCAATGGCGGCTGGAGTATGAAGGGTCAGGCACAGGATGCTTGTCCTATGGAGGATATGGACCAGTGGACACAGGATGCGCTCGATCTCATCGAGTGGGCCAATGGTGACGTCACCACCACCTGGGGTCGCAAGCGTGCTGAGGCTGGTCATCCCGAACCCTTCGGCTTGAAGTATCTGGGCATCGGCAACGAGGAGCGTATCTCGCCCGAGTTCACCGAGCGTTTCAAGTATATGTACGAGCGCATCAGCAAGGCGCATCCGGAGATCATCATCGTCGGTACCGCAGGTCCTGGTTCGCATCCAGGCAACTGGGACTACGAGAACGGCTGGAAATTGGCCGATGAACTGGGCATGGCCATCATGGACGAGCACTATTACGAGCAGCGCCAGTACTTCCAGACCAGCAAGCAGTACGATGCCTATCCCCGTGACCGCAAGACCAAGGTCTATCTCGGCGAGTATGCTGCCAAGGACAAGAAACTCATTGATGCACTCTCCGAGGCTCTCTATCTGATTCACGTCGAGCGCAATGCCGATGTGGTCTGCATGACCAGCTATGCACCTCTCTTTGCCAAGCGCGGTCACTACAACTGGAATCCGGACCTGATCTATTTCGACAATGATACCACCATCTTGACCTGCAGTTACTACGTACAGCAGATGTTCGGCCAGAACTTCGGCGATTTCTACTATGATCCTGCCATCAGTACGGACAACAAGAATGTCGATGCCTCCATCGTGCTCAATTCGCAGAAGAAGGAGCTCTATATCAAGGTCGCCAACATCGGCGACAAGGCGGAGTCGCTCCAGTTCGATCTGAGCCGCTTCAGCATCAAGAAGAACGCCACCATCACCACCATCTCCGGTGCTGACCCGATGGTCGAGAACAACTTCGATGCACAGCCCATCCAGCCTCAGACTTCGCCTCTGCAGGTCAGCAAGCAGCTCTCGTTCGATGCCCAGCCATATTCATTCTCGGTCATCAAGATCAAGCTCTGATAGAACCATAGTTATGTCGTGACTCTGCCGCGGCATTTCCATCTTATATTCGCTCCCTTGTCATTTCCTCCTTGGTACAATGATGAGGGAGCATTTCCGTATGTCAAAGAACGTCCGCTGCTGAGGGTCTCCGACAGATGTAGTCTGGTCGGTTTCTCTCAACAGCGGCGCAAAGGTACATATATTATCTTATGTACGCAAATTTCCGGTGTTATACTTTTGCCTATACTTGGCTATACTTGTGGCTGGAGGGCTCTCGGACGGCGATTGTGCCATCCTGGTTTCATGACGAATGGGGGAGGGAACAATCAATTTTCTCTGATATCAATTTCTCTGATATCAATTTTTCTGACAAAAGCACCGCTGAGTGTGCCGCTCTCGCTGTATATTATCAGAGTGTTGTCGCAATCGCTGTAAGCCATGTTGTACTTGCCGGCATATTCTCCATCGCTGATGGAGATGGTTCCGCTTATCATATTGTCTATGAAGGAGTATTTGAACGAGTAGCTGTTCTCCTCCGTTTCCGAACCTTTATTTAACACAGTGTTCAATTCGCCTTTCGTGGGTGAGGTGAACTTGAGGGTGAGCGTAGTTGTGGCCGAATGTCTGTACCCATCTTCTCCAACATATTCGATGTTGCGATTCTGGATCCATGAGGTTCCATCCAGCATGTTGCCATGCAGCACTTCGTCAACTTTATCACAGGAGGTCATGGCCAACGAGATGACGACTGTCATCACGAGGCTTGCTATTCTTAAGATTCTTTTCATATAGTAAATTATTTAGAATCAGGTTCCGGAAGCTGATGCTTGCCGAACGTTCTTGGTGTTAATTATAGTTGAGCAGGTTGTGTATCAAAGACTGTGCTTTCTGTTTAACCGTTCCAAAGGTAGAAAATGTCACCGAAAAATAGGTAAAACTCCTTTCTTTTTCCTTCTTTTGTCCAGAAAATGCAATAAAAGTCCATTATTTGATATCCTTTGTTTGCAAAATCGGTTTCTTTTAAATAAATATTTTTTTGACAATGGAACGGCTTTTTCGTTTTCGTTTATATTTTTATCACCGAATTTAACGAATTAAAACATAATCACTTTCGTCCTTTTGGGTTTAATTCGTGTTCGATTCATTCAACGAATTTGTAACGAATCACCTCCACGGAACCGCTTTTTGGTTATCGTACGCAGTATTTGTATATTTAACTCTCCCTCCCTCATAGGGAGGGTCGGGGAGAGTCCTTAATCGTGTGGCGTCTTGTGATAGATGATTTCGTACTGCACGTGATTGTAGGCGGCGAAGAATCCCAGGCAGACCTTGTCTGCGACCGATGTACTGAAGTACTGAGTCGGGTTCATGTTGCCGGCGTGGCTCTCCGAGAGGTAGGTGAAGGCATCAAGGTCGATGCTGCGTACATCCAGCAGCAGTGTATCGCCGTCGTAGATGATTTCATCTTCGTCCATCTCCATGTCCGAGTCATAGTACAGGCCGATGTCGAAGGGCGAGTTGCCCGTGCACTTGCCTGCGTCCGAGAAGTATATCTCGCCATTATGGTGTATGCGCACCCAGCCGTAGGCCTCTTCGCCATCGGGGATGTTGAGAGTCTCGAATTCCATTACCTGCATCCAGTCCATGATGTTGGCCCACACGAATTGCGGTTCGGATATCTGGATGGTAGGTCTGAGCGACGATTGGGCTACATACATCACGCCGTCAATGGTGACGCGCAGAGTGTAGGTGGCACCGTCAGTGAGGCTGATGGGAGATGCGGGGCGGTAGATGCCGTCCGGCTGATAGTCGAGGGCACATTCCGTTCCGTCCGGCTTGAAGATGGCGACGTAATCCACCTCGATGCCGGGAGAGTGGACCGAGTCGTCCATGTTGCGGGTCATGGTGATCTTGACCTCCGCCAGGTCGGGAGCCAGATAGCCCTCTATGACAGGAATAGGGTCAATGTCGCGGTAGTCTATTTCTATCTCTTTGGTGCAGCTGCTCAATGTCATGCAGAGCAGGGCTGCGATGTATATGATCTGTTTCATCTTGGGGTCAGAATTTGATGGTCAATGTGGCTGATGGAATCAGTCCGAACAGCGATATCTGGGTAGTCTTGGTGCCCGATGCCTTTTCGTCATCATTCTCGAACACGATGACGTATGGGTTGTAGTGATTGTACAGGTTATATATGCCCAATGACCAGATGCGCGTGTATCGGCGGCGCTCCTTGGTATTGTTCACACCGACGTCCAGGCGGTGGTAGGCAGGGGCGCGGTACCCGTTACGTTCGGCATAGTAGTAGTGCGTATATTCGTCCGTGTCGTACTTGGCGCTTGGGGCAGTCAGAGCCTGTCCCGAGGTAAACAGCCAGGTGGCCGACAGGTCCCAGTCGCGGTTGATCTGGTACATAGCCACGATCGATATGTCATGCCGGCGGTCGTTGGCAGCAGTGTACCAGCGTCCGTAGTTGATGCCTTCGACCTTGTTCTCGGCCCAGGACAGCGTGTAGGAGAGCCAGCCCGTCAGTCGTCCGGCATTGCGTTTGGCAAAGAACTCGACGCCATAGGCGCGTCCCTCGCCCCGCAGTATCAGTTTCTCCATCTCTATGTCCGACACGAGGTTCTTGCCGTCGCGGTAGTCATAGACATTGTCTATCTTCTTGTAGTAAGCTTCGACCGACAGTTCGTACTTCTGGTCCAGAATCTCGGTGGCATAACCTGCGCTCACCTGGTCGCTCACCTGTGGCTTGATGTTGCGGCCCGACATCACCGATCGGCCTATGGGTGAGGACATACCGTTGTCCAGTATGGCCTGCACGTATTGAGAGGTGCGGCAGTAGCCGGCCTTGATGCTCTGCTGGTCCGATATCCGGTACTTGAGGCTCAGACGGGGCTCGAAGGTGGAGTAGCGCTTGCGGCAGTCTGCATCGAGAGCCTTGAAGAGCACCCCGCGCACTCCTGCCGATACCTCCAGTCCGCAGGGCACTTGCCACTCATCACCAGCCCAGTACGACAGTTCGTCACCGCGGCGCAGTTCCTTTTCCACCTGACCGTTGCTCAGGCTGAATTCGCCCGACTTGAGGTTGATGTGGTCATACTGAGCTCCCAGGTTGATGGAGTGCTGCTCGCCAGGGGTGATGCGTATCTCCTCACGTGCAGTGTGGTGCTGCATATAGCCGGAGAAACTCTCTTTGAGTTTCAGCACGTTCATCGATTCCGTGAAGTCGTACTTGCTGTATATGAGCGATGTGGTGGCACTGACCCGAGGGCCGAAGGAGTGGCGGTAGTCGAGCGCCGTGGCTGTATTGCCCCAGTGTATCTCGGCTATGTGCTTGCCCACGTCCATGTTGTCGCGTCCGCGGAAGAACATCACGTTCACCTGTCCGCGGCTGTAGGGGCGGACTGAGACCTTGGCGTTGATGTCGTAGAAGTTGAGCACCTTGTCGCGGTACTTCTCCGTCGGTTTCAGGAAGAGTTCAAAGTAGGTGCGGCGTGCCGAGACGAAGAACGATGCTTTGTCCCGCACTATGGGGCCGTCTATGGCAATCTTGGACGACAGCAGGCCGATCGAGGCGTTGCAGTAATATTGGTCCATGTCTCCGCTGCGGGTCTGTATGTCGAAGACCGACGAGGCAGCATCGCCGAACTGCGCCGGTATGGCACCCTTGTACAGCGAGGCGTTGGTCAGAGCATCGTCATTGAAGGTGGAGAAGACTCCCATCAGGTGGCCCGCATTGTAGATGGGGGCGTGGTCTATGAGTATCAGGTTCTGGGCCGATGTGCCGCCGCGCACCTGGAATCCGCACGATCCGTCGCCTTCGGCCTTGATGCCCGGCAGCAGTTGGATCGACTTGATCACGTCACGTTCGCCCATCAGGGCGGGGACTTTGGCCATCTCGGACATCTGGATATTCTCCACGCCGATGATGACGTTGTCTTTGCGCGATCGACCGTAGCGGCCCACTACCTGGACCTCGTCCAGTTGAGCACTCTCTTCGTCCAGTTGGATACGCAGTTTGCTAGTGTTGCTGGTCACGGTCTGTTCGACGGCTGTGAAACCCATACAGTTGAATGCCAGCGTGACGGGCACGTCGGCTACGCGCAGGTCGAACCGTCCCTTGTCGTCCGAGATGGTGCCGAGGGTGGTTCCTTTGACTGCTACTGAAACGAAGGGGATTGATTGCCCATTTCTGTCAGTGACTATGCCCGATATGTTGGCCGCTGCCTGCAGGTCGCATAGTATGAACGCAGAACACAATACCAATGTAAGTTGTTTGAACATTTGTAACGTTTTTGTATGTTTGTTTTTGAAATAAATAATGATTAGACGCCCAATCTTGACAAAATCAATTTCAGTGCAAATATACAGATATTTTTGGTCAGATTTCAATTTTTTGGGACGATTGGCGTATTTTTTGGGACGAATGGCGCGTCAGGAGTGCATTTTGTCAAGCAGACTGAGAAAAAAAGCATCGCAGGGATATCCCGTAATTGTACTTGTTACAAAATTGTAACAATATTGTAACTTCATTTTTTTGTCGTATTGCTCAATAATAATTATTTTTGCACTCTAAAATAGACCCATATTTTAATTTTCAATTGGTAAATTATTGGTAAGTTTTATCAATTGTCAAATATCAATTAACTTGGATATATGCACAACTATGTAATGATTGGCATGCAGCTGTTAGGGTCACTCGGACTCTTGATATTCGGTATGCGTATGATGAGTGATGCACTGCAGAAGATGGCAGGTTCGCATCTGCGCCATATCTTGAGCCGTATGACAGCCAATCGATTCACCGGTATGCTCACCGGCGCCTTTGTCACTTGCGCCGTGCAGTCTTCATCGGCCACCACGGTGATGGTCGTATCTTTTGTCTCGGCAGGACTGCTCACACTGGCACAGTCCATCAGTATCATCATGGGCGCCAATATCGGCACAACGCTTACGGCGTGGATTATGTCGTTGGGCTATTCGGTGGACCTCACCACTGTGGTCTATCCGGCTTTCGCCATCGGTATATTGCTCATCTACAGCAAGCGGCATCGTTACATGGGAGACCTGCTGTACGGCATCGCTTTCCTCTTCCTGGCATTGGTACTGCTCAGCGCGGGAGGTAAGTCGCTTGATTTGGAACACAATGAATCGGTGGTCCAGTTCTTCGCTTCGTTCGATACGAGCAGCCACCTCACCATCATCGCTTTCCTCGCCATCGGTACCGTCATTACCTGCGTCGTGCAGTCATCGGCTGCCGTGATGGCCATCACGATATTACTCTGTTCGACAGGAGTGCTGCCGGTTTATCTGGGTATCGCGTTGGTGATGGGCGAGAATATCGGTACTACGGCCACTGCCAATTTCGCCGCTCTTGGCGTGGGCATCAAGGCGCGGCAGACAGCTCTGGCGCATCTGCTCTTCAACGTCTTCGGCGTCACCTGGGTGCTCATCGTCTTCTATCCATTCGTCGATCTGGTCTGCTCTCTGGCTGGTTATGATCCCACGGCGGGCGGACAGGCAGAGCGGTTGCCGGTAGTTCTGGCTATGTTCCACTCTTGTTTCAATGTGGCCAATACAGCCGTCCTGATCGGTTTCATTCCGCAGATGGAGCGTGTGGTCCGTTGGATATTGCCCGATGTCAAGAAGGGTGGTCCCGAGCCGTACCGACTGATGTACCTGCAGTCCAACCTCATCCAGACGCCTGAGATCGCCGTGCTGCAGGCACAGAAGGAGGCAGCCCGCTATGCAGACGAGGTCTGCCGTATGTTCACCGAGGTCCGTCCTATATTGACCGAGATGGACGAAAAGAAGATTCAGCAGACCTACGATGCCATTGACAAGGCCGAGCAGCAGAGCGACGAGATAGAACTCGAGATAGCTCATTACCTGGAGCAGGTCAGTGATGGCCACCTGAGTGATGAGACCAAGACCAAGATTCGCCGCCTGATGCGCGAGATCGGAGAACTGGAGTCCATTGCCGATGCATGCTTCAACCTGGCACGTACCTCACAGCGACGTCATTCGTCATCGTTGCAGTTGGGGCAGGAGCAACAGTCCAATCTGGTTCGTATGGCTGACCTCTGTAATGAGGCATTGGCACAGATGAGCCGCCTGATGCATGACGAGACGCACGAAGTCGATATCAAGGAGACCTACCGCCTGGAACTCGCCATCAACGATATGCGTGACCGCCTGAAGTCGGAGAATATCCGTGCTGTCAATGACCGCGTATATGACTACGAGGTCGGCGTGCTCTACAGCGACCTGGTCGGCGAGATGGAGCGCCTCGGAGACTATATCGTCAATGCTTCCGAAGCCCGCGTCGGCAAGAAAGAAAACTATTAAATAGCTATTAGGTATTAGTTATTAGTTATTAGTTATTAGTTATTAGTTATTAGGTAGGGTCCTCCCCATATTGCCCATTAACCCCATATCCTCCCTTTAACCCCATATCCTCCCATTAACCTTTAACGACCCATAACCCATTTCCCTAGAAATAGGGGAATGGGCTTTTTTTTGTTACATCAGTACAACTGATTGGGCAAATATTTCATCAATGTCCGGACGATAATGCTTACCTTTGCGCTCGATTTCGGATGTGTCTCCGTCGGGGCGCGCATCGTACATACCAGATACCAGAGACATTGAACCAACTTATCATATCTAATGAACATGAAACGTATCTTTACATCATTGCTTGCATTGGCGCTGTCCGTGCCGATGTGGGCATTCACAGTTACAGACACAATCTTCAACCGCTACGAACACGAGTCCTTCGCCTTCGGTGCCGACATCAGCTTCGTGCCGCAGATGGAGGGGTGGGGCACCCGCTGGTTGGACAAGAATGGCAAGCAGAAGGATATCCTGCAGATACTCAAGGAACAGGGCATCAACAGCATACGCCTGCGCGTGTGGACCGTGAGCAGCGGTGCCAGCAGCAAGCAGGAGGTGGTCGATATGTGCCGTCGCGTTCATGCTGCCGGTATGGATGTAATGATTGACTTCCATTACAGCGACTCGTGGGCTGACCCCGGCAAGCAGAATATCCCTGCAGCATGGACCGACCACAGCGTCGAGGCATTGGCGCAGAATGTCTATGACCACACCTACGATGTGCTCACGGCCATCAAGCAGGTCGGCGTCACGCCCAGGTGGGTACAGGTGGGCAACGAGACCAAGCGCGGCATGTTCTATCCCATCGGCCAGACCAACAAGGGCGGTTCTGTAGCCTTCGCCAAGTTCGTGCTGAGCGGTTATAATGCCGTCAAGGCGGTCGATCCCTCTATACAGGTCATCGTGCATCTGCCCGATGGTCACGACAATGGTTTGTATCACAGCATCTTCGACGGCCTCAAGAAGAATGGCGCCAAATGGGACATCATCGGTCTGTCGGCCTATCCCCGTTGGTCGCACCTGGATGGCCCTACCATGATCTCCCGTGTGATGAGCAACATGAAGGACCTCCGGAAGCGCTATGGTACTCCCTGCATGGTCGTCGAGACAGGTCATTACCCCAAGGAGGCTGTCATCGGCAATCAGTACATAGTGGGCCTGATGGACCAGATGATCAAGAACGGCGACCTGGGCTGCTTCTACTGGGAGCCCGAGTCGATGGGTGGCTACGACATGGGTGCGTGGGACGAATCGACCAAGCGCCCCACGGTGATGATGGATGCCTTCCTGGGCATCAAGCATACGGAGGTGAACTGGCTGATGCAGGCCCGCATGACTTCGCCGCTCTTGGATCAGGATGTGGCAGGCAGCCTGACTCTGCAGGCCGATGTCAAGCATGTCCGCAATCGTGTTCAGTCGGTTGCTTTCTATCTGGACCGGAAGTTGGCTGGCACCGTGACAGCTGCGCCCTACCAGTATTCAGTCCCGGACCTCGAACCTGGTTCGCATACGGCGTGGGTCAAGGCTGTCGATTGGGATGGCAACGTACAGATGTCCGATACCGTCACCTTCATCTCGGGCCGTTCGGTTCAGATGGACCCCGGTGTTCCTTCGGCCGATGATGCCAATGTCCTGCAGTGGGACATGCTGACCACTGCTCCAGGCCGCTATCGTCTGCTGTTCTCCTATGCGTCCCGTAATCATATCGCTGGCCGTGTGGGGATGGACGGAGTTCAGCTCGGCTCGGTGGTCTTCACCCGCACCACGGGTTCGTATATATCGTACGACATTGAGGTGCCCCAGGCTGGTCTGCGTACCATCACGCTGCAGGGCAACAGTTATTTCGGATTGCCGGACATCGCTTGGCTGCGTGTCCTGCCGTTGGACGACCAGCCGCTCCCTGTGCCAGGCAGTCAGTCGGCCATCAGTTCTCTCTCGGCCGACGACGATCCATTGCTCGATGTCTATACGCTCTCGGGCGTATGGCTCCGCACTGAGAGACAGTCTCAGTTGGGTATTTCTATGGGCGACCGCTCGTCTGCATTACTCGTCTTGCCCGGCAGCACGGACGGCGCCCCCAACATCGTCCGTCGCTCCACTCGCCAGTAAACTCTTTTCATAGCTTTTTGGTCCATTACGGGCACTTTTGCTATGCCATCTCTCACTATTTGGCAGCAAAAGTGCCCGTAATTGGATTTTTCTCAGTATATTTGCAACCATCTTTTACTCCTATAAATATTATCTTCTATGGTCAAGCACATTATTCTATGGACTTTGCGTGACGACTTGTCGGACGCAGAAAAAGAGAGTATCAAACGTGATATCAAGGCAGGACTGGAGGGCCTCAAGGGCCAGGTGCCAGGATTGCTCGATATTACAGTCAACATCGATGGCCGTCTGGCATCGTCCAACTGTGACCTGATGTTGGACAGCACGCTGGAGAGTCCCGAGGCGCTCCAGGGCTATGCCGTTCACCCTGCACACGTAGCAGTGGCCAATGGCAAGGTCCGTCCCTATACCTGCCAGCGCACTTGCCTCGATTTCGAGGTGTGAGTTCGTGCTTCAGCGCGTTCTTTACTCTGTACTATATCCAGGCTCCGCATTTGCGGGGCCTGGATTGTTTCTCTATTATTACATCGCGCCCGCCTTCCTGTTGCCTCGCAATCCGACTTGGGTTAGTGTACGATTCGTTAGGGATGACCGATCGCACACCAATCGCATTCCAATCGCACACCAATCGCACTCTCCCCGTACTCGTACCATTCTCCCTTATTGTACAGATTTACTAGAATCGTTTTTACTGGAGCTTACTAGAATTATTTTTACTAGAATTAGAGAATTATAGGAATTGATTATACGAGATTTCGAGAATAACGATACATTCGATATGTTCGATACATTCGATATGTTCGATACGCTCGATATGTTTTTTCGTTTAGGTTTCCGTTTTGATACGGCGCAAGCAGTTTTTCGCAATTTTGTCACAATTTGACGAATTTTGTGAGCAAAAATTGATAATTACTTGGCTAATTGGTAAATTTTTGTTATATTTGCGCCGACTTTTTAGCATTCTATAATTATGAAAGACAAAATTCCGTACAAGACTTATCTCTCAGAGGACGAGATTCCTACCCAATGGTACAACGTGCGTGCCGACATGAAGAACAAGCCAGCACCACTGCTTAACCCAGGTACATTGAAACCACTCTCGCTCGAGGAGATGAACCCCGTATTCTGCGAAGAGCTGAACCGTATGGAGCTCGACAACGATACCAAGTGGTTCGACATCCCACAGGACGTGCTCGACTTCTACAAGATGTTCCGTCCTTCTCCTCTCACACGTGCATATTTCCTGGAACGTGCATTGGGCACCCCAGCACATATATACTACAAGTTCGAGGGTAACAATACCTCGGGCAGCCACAAACTCAATTCAGCCATTGCTCAGGCATATTGTGCCAAGAAGCAGGGCCTCAAGGGCGTTACCACCGAGACTGGTGCTGGTCAGTGGGGTACAGCCCTGTCTATGGCTTGCGCCTTCCTGGGCCTGGATTGCAAGGTCTATATGGTCAAGTGCTCGTACGAGCAGAAGCCTTTCCGTCGTGAGGTGATGCGCACCTATGGCGCCAATGTCACTCCATCACCAAGTGACACCACCGAGATTGGCCGTCAGATCTTGGCAGAGCATCCTGGTACCACCGGCTCATTGGGCTGTGCCATCTCAGAGGCTGTCGAGGTAGCAATCAAGACTCCTGGCTATCGTTATGTGCTCGGATCTGTGCTCAATCAGGTGCTCATTCACCAGACCATCATCGGCCTGGAGGTACAGAAGGCTCTCCAGAAGATAGGAGAGAAGGCCGACATCATCATCGGTTGCGCCGGTGGAGGCAGTAACCTGGGTGGTCTCGCCACTCCATTCATCGGCGAGATGCTGCGCGGCGAGGCCAACTACCGTATCATCGCCGTTGAGCCTGCCTCTTGCCCAAGCTTCACTCGTGGCAAGTTCGCCTACGACTATTGCGACACGGGCCGTATCTGCCCATTGGCCAAGATGTACACCCTGGGCAGCCAGTTCATCCCATCGGCCAGCCACGCAGGTGGCCTCCGTTTCCACGGTATGAGCCCAATCCTGTCGCAGCTCTATCACGATGGTCTCTTCGAGGCCCGCGCCGTCGAGCAGACTTCGGTCTTCGAGGCCGCCGAGCTCTTTGCCCGCACTGAGGGTATCCTCCCTGCTCCTGAGTCAAGCCACGCCATCCGCACCACCATCGACGAGGCGCTCAAGTGCAAGGAATCTGGCGAGTCGAAGAATATCATCCTGGGTCTGACTGGCACTGGCTACTTCGACCTGAAGGCCTACGAGCAGTACAACAACAAGACGATGTCTGACTTCCTCCCAACGGAGGAGGACCTCGCCGCATCGTTCGCCAAACTTCCAGTAATCAAGTAAATCATCCACCAACGATATTTAAGCGGGGACCTCGGTCTCCGCTTTTTTTGTTTCTCCGGCCCTATTAAAAAATTCTGGGGAACAACTGAGAATGCTGTCAGAATACAGATTTACTCTGCCATCTGTGCCTACTGCCTCGTTGCCATTGTGCAGCATGATATGCGACTGGATAGATGCACCTATGAGGTACTGCAAATCCTTAGCATGTCACTCACTGACACAACGCATCTCAAAGATCTCTTCGATAAAACTATATTCAAAAATGACAAAGACCGAAGCGGTTCAAGTGAACCCAATTTATTTAATTTTTAAACTCGTCCATTTTTAGTGGGCACTACTGATATGATATATCAGTTTTAGCGGGATGGTATCTCGTTCCGTGATATCATCTTGCCCCTATTTTCAGGAATAAGCAGCATGTCGGTGTCATGAGTGTCATTTCGGATTTTGCTTTTCAAGGCGGACCGCCCCCATTACGAACACATTTCCTTTCATTTTCTAAATAACACTCATGACCCTGACACTTATTTTTCATTCCATTGTTTCGAAAAACCCTAACTTACAAATAATTAAAAAGGCTTTTCTTTGGTCAAATCAAAATTATTTCTTATATTTGCACCGTGATTCTCTTTGCAGAGACCCACTCGGGTCTTTCGGGAGGGTCAACTTCTGGATGGTCACATCTGCTTAGGATGCCGCCATCTGTGAAGTATTTACGAGAAGACGTTTACACGTTTGAATCTTGGTCAACCTGAAACTACCACTTTCAACATGTCCCAAGAAACAAAGCAGTTGTAGATGTCCTATGGGATAAGTATATCCTGTTGCTTATAGTCATCTTTATGGCCAAATCGACCATAGACGTGGCTTATAAGCGCATATATACTTATGACGTGGGTCTCTGCCTCTGCTCGTTTCAGGACATGGGCTGTGGTAGGCCTCGGTTGACGGGACGAGCAAGTACAGCCGCCCGCGTCTTTTTTTTGTTTTACTACTAAAGCCGAATCTGGGGTGACAAGAGGCAATCTATTTTTATGAAAGACAAATGTTTTCATATGCGCACGATAGACTCGCACCAAAAATTCACTTAGAGATTTTTATAGTATGAAATATCTAAAAGTTGGGTTAAAGAAGCAACCACAATAATTATATTATAATCTACCATCAGTTCCAGTTTTTACGCATTATGGCCTTAATCGATGTTATTAAATGGGAAGTCAGCGATGAGGAATTTATATACAAATTTCCTTCTGACGACTTAAGAATTGGTTCTCAATTAGTTGTCTATCAGTCTCAAACCGCATTCTTTGTTCAAAAAGGTAAAATCTGTGACGAATTCACAGCAGGCACCTATACCATTAAGACAGAGAATATTCCAATATTGAACAAACTGATAAATCTGGCATTTGGCGGTGATTCCCCATTCAAAGCAGATGTCTGGTTCGTTAACCAGATAACAAAGTTGAACATGAAGTGGGGCACTCCCCAACCCATTCAACTGGAGGACCCCAAATATGGCATTATCGTTCCTGTCAGAGCTTTTGGG
>JAILKE010000061.1 GCA_024694125.1 Bacteroidales bacterium | reverse complement strand
TTTTAATATAGTAGAGAAAATGATACAGAAAGTCATCAAACGCGATGGTCGTACCGTTGATTTTAACTTCAACAAAATCGAAGATGCCATTCGCAAGGCCATGGAAGCAACCGAAAAAGGCGTAGATGCCATCTTGGCAGCTACCATCGCCGACCACATCGCCAAGGAGGGCGATGCATTCATGAATGTGGAGGATATCCAGGATGCCGTCGAGGTGGAACTCATGAAGTCCGACCGTAAAGAGGTCGCCCGTGCGTACATCTCCTACCGCAATGCCCGAAACGTGGCTCGTAAGGCCAAGACCAAGGAGATCTTCGACTCCATCATCGGTGTGAAGAACAACGACATCACTCGTGAGAATGCCAACATGAATGCCGATACACCGGCAGGCATGATGATGAAGTTTGCGAGCGAATCGACCAAGCCTTTCGTCGATGATTATCTGTTGAGCCCGGAAGTGAAGGAGGCTGTCAAGAACGGCTACATCCATATTCACGACAAGGATTACTATCCCACCAAGTCGCTCACCTGCGTGCAGCACCCATTGAACACCATCCTTCAGCATGGTCTCAAGGCTGCTCATGCCGAGAGTCGTCCAGCCAAGCGCATTGAGACGGCTTCCGTCCAGGCATGTATCTCGTTGGAGACCGCTCAGAACGAAATGCACGGCGGTCAAGCCATTCCTGCCCTCGACTTCTACTTTGCCCCTTATGTCCGTTTGACTTATAAGGAGGAAATCAAGAACCTGGAGGACTTCGAGGATAAGGATTTTACCCATCTGTTGGATTACGACATCAAGGATTATATCGTGAAGCCGCTGAAGGGATTGGAGGGCGAAGACCGTATCGTCCAGCAGGCTATCAACCGCACCGTGAGCCGTGTGCATCAGGCGATGGAGGCCTTCATTCACAACATGAACACCATCCATAGCCGTGGTGGTAATCAGGTGGTATTCTCGTCGGTCAACTACGGTACGGACATCAGCGCCGAGGGTCGTTGCGTGATGCGCGAGTTGCTCCACTCTACCTACGAGGGCGTAGGCAATCATGCTACGGCTATCTTCCCGATCCAGATATGGAAGAAGAAACGCGGTGTCAATTACTTGCCCGAGGATCCTAACTATGACCTGTACAAACTGGCCTGCAAGGTTTCGGCCCGTCGATTCTTCCCTAACTTCCTCAACCTCGATGCTACCTTCAACTATCACGAGAAGTGGCGCATCGATGACCCAGAGCGATTCAACTACGAGGTAGCCACGATGGGTTGCCGTACGCGTGTGTTCGAAAACCGATTCGGCCCAAAGACCTCTATCGGCCGTGGTAACCTCTCGTTCACCACTATCAATATCGTAGCATTGGCCATCGAGAGCATGAGTGAGCCTACGCTCGAGAAGAGAGTCGAGGTATTCATGCTTCGCTTGAATGAGATGTGTGAGCTCGTGGCCAAGCAGCTCGATCAGAGATACGAGTTCCAGAAGACGGCTTTGGCCAAGCAGTTCCCTCTCCTTATGTCTTGCCTGTGGACCGGAGCGGACAAATTGTCTCCGGACGACAAGGTCGAGAGCGTAATCAATCAGGGTACATTGGGTATCGGTTTCATCGGATTGGCCGAGACGCTCATCGCCCTCACCGGCAAGCATCATGGCGAGAGCGAGGAGGCTCAGAAGCTGGGATTGAAGATTGTCGGCTTCATGAAGAAGAAGGTGGACGAGTTCAGCGAACGCTATCACCACAACTATTCGGTATTGGCTACTCCTGCCGAGGGATTGTCAGGCCGTTTCACTCGCATCGACAAGAAGCGCTATGGCATCATCCCTGGTGTGACCGACAAGGACTACTACACCAACTCAAACCATGTTCCGGTATACTATAAGTGCAGCATCCGTCATAAGGCCGAAGTCGAGGCTCCATATCACGTCTTTACCGGCGGTGGTCATATCTTCTATGTCGAGATTGACGGCGATGCTACCCACAACCCAGAGACCATCATGAAGGTGGTTGACCTGATGGATGAACTGAACATGGGTTATGGTTCAGTCAATCACAACCGTAACCGTTGTATGGAATGTGGCCACGAGGATGCCCTCGAAGGTGAGGAGTGCTGCCCTGAGTGTGGTTCTACGCACATCGACAAGCTCCAACGTATCACCGGTTACCTGGTAGGTACTACTGACCGTTGGAACTCGGGTAAATTGGCTGAACTCAAAGACCGCGTAACGCATACAAAATAAGCTAAATTAATTTTTTTTATATTATTTTCGGTGCAAATATTTGGAACTGATAATTTTATTTCATATATTTGCACCGAATTATTTTCTTTCTTTTCTTTAGTTTTTACATTGATAATCTTATTATAGTATTATTGAATTAATTTTTTTCTTTCTTTTTCTACTATAACTGATTCTTTATTAACTCTAAAACCTGTTTTATCATGAACAAAAAATGGATTTGTACCGTGTGCGGATATGTACACGAAGGACCCGAACCACCAGTAAAGTGCCCTCAGTGTGGCGTTCCAGCTTCTAAATTCAAGGAGAAAATTGAAAGCGGCGAAAGTATCGTTCCTGCTTGTGAGCATGTCCTCGGCGTAGGAAAGAATGTACCTGAAGGTGAAGAAGGAGCTTTCGTGCTCCAGGGATTGCATGACCACTTCAATGGCGAGTGCAGTGAGGTCGGTATGTATCTGGCTATGAGCCGCCAGGCTGATCGCGAAGGATACCCAGAAATCGCCGAGGCTTTCAAGCGCTATGCCTTCGAGGAGGCTGAACATGCCGCTAAGTTCGCCGAATTGCTCGGTGAGGTGGTTTGGGATACCAAGACCAATGTCAAGAAGCGTATGGAAGCTGAGGAGGGCGCCTGCGAGGGTAAGCTCAAGATTGCTACCGTTGCAAAGAAACTCAACCTCGATGCCATTCACGATACTGTACATGAGATGGCTAAGGATGAAGCTCGTCATTGCAAGGGATTCGAGGGCCTGTACAACCGCTATTTCAAGAAGTAATGGTACCCTGACCAACTATTGCTTCCTGTAATAGCGGTCAATGAGATAAGAACGATAGAGGACGATACTCCAATGTGTGGGGTGTCGTCCTCTTGTCTTTTCCACTGGTCATTTGTCTTTTGTCTCTTCTTGTTTTCGTGTCGGGTATGCTTTGCCCGAATAGCGCTCAGGAAAAAACTTGATATGTATTGGCCCTGATGGAAAAAAATAACAGCTTTGGCAATATAGTCAACAATGATGCGACCTTGCCAAAGCTGTTTTTTTAGTGATTAGTTCTTTAACTATATTCCGTTTCGCTCTTGTGCAAAACTTGAATTACAACTCGATGTCTCCGTCGTGAATCTCGTGCCAAGGGAGACCCTGAGTATTGAGTTGTGCCATGAATGGATCTGGGTCGAACTCCTCAACGTTGTGTACGCCCGCCTTGTTCCACTTGCCGGTGACAAACATCATGGCACCAATCATGGCTGGAACACCGGTAGTGTAGCTTACGCCCTGCATACCTGTCTCGAGATAGGCATCGCGATGAGAGCAGTTGTTATATACATAGTATGTGTGCTCCTTGCCATCGTTGCCTATGCCACGGATGCGGCAACCGATTGAAGTCTGTCCTTCGTAGTTCTCGCCGAGATCCTTGGGATTGGGCAATACGGCCTTGAGGAACTGGAGAGGAACGATCTTGACGACGGTATCTCCTGTGCCATCGGCCTTAGGAGCCTTGTACTCGATTTCGTCGATGCGGGCCATGCCGATGTTCTGTATGACATCAAGATAGTTGAGGTACTGTTGGCCGAAAGTCATCCAGAAACGAGCACGCTTGATGGTCGGGAAATTGATTACCAGAGATTCAATCTCTTCGTGATGCAACAAGTAGCTCTCTTTGGGACCAATACCTGGGTAGGTGAGGGGCTTGTGAATCTCCATTGGCTCTGTCTCGATATACTTGCCGTCTTCGTAGTAGAGACCCTTCTGAGTGATCTCGCGGATGTTGATCTCTGGATTGAAATTGGTAGCGAATGCCTTGTGGTGGTTACCTGCATTGCAATCGACAATATCCAGGTACTGAATCTCCTTGAAGTGATGCTTGGCAGCATAGGCGGTATATACACTGGTCACGCCTGGATCAAAGCCGCATCCCAAAATGGCGCAGAGACCTGCTTTCTCAAAACGCTCACGATATGCCCATTGCCAGCTATATTCGAAGTGCGCTTCGTCTTTGGGCTCGTAGTTGGCGGTGTCGAGATAATTGACGCCAGCCTCAAGGCATGCATCCATTATGGTGAGGTCCTGATAGGGCAGAGCCAGGTTCATGCAGAGATCAGGCTTGAATTCGCGCATCAATTTCACCAAAGCGGGAACATCGTCTGCATCTACGCTGGCGGTGGTGATATTGGCGCTTTTGCCATTCTTTGTGTACAGACGCTTGCGAATCGCCTCTGCGGTAGCATCGCACTTTGCTTTGGTGCGGCTTGCTATGCAGATATCAGTAAAAATGTCAGCATTTTGAGCTAACTTGTGGGCTGCGACGGTGCCTACACCACCGCAACCGATCAATAATATTCTTGCCATATTATAACATTGATATTTCTATTGTCTATTGGATTTTATTCTCTCTCCAAATATGTGTAGCCGTATAGGCCATTGCGATAGTTGGTAAGGAATTCTTTGCCCTCTTCGAGCGTAATGCGACCGGATTTGACATTTTGTGTCACCCAGGTCTCAAGTGTGCGGACCATCTTCTTGGTGTCGAACTCGACCCAGCGAAGTACATCCTGTACGGTCTCTCCATCTATGGTCTGATCTATTCGATAGCTGTCCCCGTCCACGGATATGTGAACGGCATTCGTATCACCAAACAGATTGTGCAAATCGCCGAGAATCTCCTGGTAGGCTCCGGTCAGGAATACTCCCAGATAGTACTTCTCGCCTTTGCGCAATGAGTGAATTGGCATCGCGTTGACGATTTGGTTTTCGGCTACATAGCTGACCACCTTGCCATCGGAATCGCACGTGATGTCCTGTAGGGTTGCCTTGCGGTCGGGACGCTCGTCCAGTCGTTGTATCGGCATGATAGGGAATATCTGATCGATGCTCCACATGTCGGGCAAACTCTGGAAGAGGGAGAAGTTGCAATAATACTTGTCTGCCAATAGTTTGTTGACCGAATGTAACTCATCCGGTACTCGTTTCATGTTCTGTACCAGATTGTTGATCTCGCGCGTTACGCTCCAATACAACTTCTCGATCTGTGCACGTGTCTTGAGGTCAATGATGCCATGGCTGAATAGCTGGAGCACTTCGTCGCGTATCTGCTGGGCATCGTGCCAACTCTCCAATGCACTACGTTGGGTCAGATTGTCCCAGATCTCATAGAGATCCTTGACCAATTCATGATCATCATCACTTACTACCCATTCCTCGGGCATCTCCGGTAAGGATGCCGTTTCCAATACCTCCATGATGAGCATGGAATGGTGGGCAGACAGACTCCGTCCGCTCTCGGTGATGATGTTGGGATGAGGTAGGTCGTTCTTGTCGGCGGCCTCCATCAATTGGTACATGATGTCATTGACGTACTCCTGGATGGAGTAGTTGACGCTACTACAATTGGAAGCAGAACGAGTGCCGTCGTAATCGACACCCAGACCACCACCTGCATCAACATATTGAACGGCAAAGCCCATCTTGTGCAACTGGACATAGAACTGGGAAGCCTCGCGTATGGCGGTTTTGACGTGACGGATATTGGTCACCTGACTACCGATGTGGAAATGTATCAATTTGAGACAATCCTTCATGTCATGGCTCTCCAGGTACTCCAAAGCTTCCAACAATTCAGACGAAGTAAGGCCGAATTTAGAGGCATCACCTCCGGATTCTTCCCACTTGCCGCTTCCTGTCGATGCAAGTTTGATGCGAATGCCGATATTTGGCTTTACGTTGAGTCGGTTGGCAATTTTATATATGAGTTCAAGCTCGTTCAGTTTCTCGGCAACTATATAGATGCGCTTGCCCATCTTCTGGGCCAACAGGGCTAACTCAATGTAGTTGTCGTCCTTGTAACCATTGCAAATGATGATGGTATCATAGTCGGCGCAAGCGGCAATTACGGCATGTAATTCCGGTTTCGAACCAGCTTCCAATCCAAGGTTGAACTTCTTGCCATGACTGATCATTTCATTGACCACAGGTTGCATTTGGTTCACTTTGATTGGATAGATAGCAAAGCATTCTCCCTTGAACCCGTATTCGGACGATGCCTTCTTGAAGCATTGGTCCATCCGTTCTATACGGTTGTCCAGGATATCCGGAAAACGCAAAAGGACTGGCGCCGAGATGTCCCTCAATGCCAGTTCGTCAATCACTTCGCGCAGGTCTATCTGCACGCCATCTTTCTTAGGGGTTACTACGACATGACCCTTTTCGTTAATGTCGAAGTAGTTTACTCCCCAACCATGAATATTGTAGAGTTCAGCTGAATCTTCAATATGCCACTTTTTCATTGTTTTACAAAATTAAATTAAACCTCACAACCCTTAGTGAGGGTAAGTACAATCAAGAAGATACCTCTTTTTGCGGTGCAAAGATACAAATTATTTAATAATATGGCCAAAAATAGGGTAAGAATTATTATTTTTAATGAAAAAATACGTATCTTTGTGCCGATTAAATAAGAAAAAATATGCAATATTTTATAAAGTATCCGCTTACGTGGCTTTTGATAACAGGTATTACAGTGCTTTGTCTGATCCCAGTACCCGAAACGCCAGCTGCTGATGTGCCTGGTTTCGACAAACTGGTACATACCGGTATGTATGCCGTGTTGTGTGCCGTTATCCTGTGGGAGAGGGTCCGTCAATCGGCCACAAAACCAATCCGGATGTCTCATTGTTTCGTCGGTGCCTTTGTATTGCCTGTTGCAATGAGTGGGGCTATTGAATTGTTGCAAGCCTATGCAACGACTTGCCGTAGTGGCGACTGGTGGGATATGGCGGCAAATACATTAGGTGTATTGTTGGCATGGCTATTTTTTGTGTTTTTTTATAAAAATAAGGTCAAAAATAAAAAAATAGCTCAATAGTTTGCAAGTTTCTTGAAAAATCTATAAATTTGCGCCCGTTATTTTACAAATTATAGGCTTGCTTTTATACCGCAGGTCCTTGGATTGGGAAGTAATAGAGACTATGTATTTTTTTATATTTGTCTAACCTTGGCGAGAAAAATCTGAATTGAAATCTTAACCTTTTTTATATGCGTGCACTGACAAGTCAAGAAGTGGCAGCTTTGGC
>JAILKE010000096.1 GCA_024694125.1 Bacteroidales bacterium | reverse complement strand
GAATTAATGTCTATTGATGACAATTAATGGAGAATTTAAAACTCAAATGACTGAATTAATTTTAATTAATGACAATTAATGGAGAAAAATAAATCTCAACTGACTGAATTAATGTCTATTAATTTCAATTAATGGAGAAATAAAAAACTCAACTGACTGAATTAATGTCTGTTGATGACAATTAATGGAGAAATAAAAATCTCAACTGACTGAATCAATGTCTATTGATTTTTATTGTCGGAGAAAATGGGTTCATTTCTTCGGTATAATCCAGATGCTCACCTCGTAGAGGAGATACAGTGGAAGAGTAACGAGCGCGAGAGTAAAGAGATCCGGCGGAGTAATGACGGCGGCCAATACCATGATGGCGATGAAGGCATGGCGGCGGTAGCGGCGCATCACGTCGGCCGAGAGAATACCGACGTGACCCAGGAACCAGCAGACCAGGGGCAGCTGGAAGACCAGGCCCATGACGAAAGTCAAGGTAGTGAACGAAGAGATATAACTGCCCAACGTGATGGTATTGACCACATCCGGAGTCACCTGGTAGGTACCCAGGAACCGGAACGAGACGGGGAACAGGACAAAATAATTGACCGCCACACCCACGGCGAACAGCACATACATGATGATGCCCACGCGGATGGCAATCTTCTGTTCGCGCTGGTAGAGCGCAGGACGGACGAAGCCGAACAGCTCCGTGATGACATAGGGCGAAGCCAGCAGCAGTGCCACGTAGAAAGTGGCGGACAGGTGGGCGATGAACTGACCGGACAGTTCGGTATTGATCAACTGCACATGATAGGGTTCAAACACAAAGGCACTGCCGCAGCGATGCAGCAATGCCTCGATAGCCCTGTAGGTGACGAAGTCGCACTCCTTGGGCGCCAGCAGCAGACTGAAGACCTGCTCCTTGAACCCGAACAGCACCAACGTCAGGAGCGACAGGACGCACACAAGACGCCACAGCATCTTGCGCAGCACCTCCAGATGCCCGGACATTGACATTGTCTCCAGGTGTTCAGCCACTATAGGAAATTATTTGGGGTCGATGATTAGACTGTCAGTCCTTGTTCGATGATTGCTGGTCATGGTCCGACTGCTTGTCGTCGGTCTCAAGGTCCTTGCCATTGACACCGTCCTTGAAACTCTTGACGCCCTTGCCGATGCCGTGCATCAGTTCGGGAATCTTCTTGCCGCCGAACAACAGCAGCACTACCAACAGGATAACGACTATCTCGGTCGTACCGATGAAGAGGAATGGGATATTCATATTGGAAGAAGCAATTTCAAATTAAAAGTGAACAATTAACAATTAAAAATTAAAAGTTAAAAGTTAACAATTAAAATCGGACAATGCAGACGACTGGACCCGATGGGAGTCGAAAGCGTTGTGTAACCGACGGTTGTACGTGACTATTAAGCCCATACCGGTGCAAAAATAGGTAAAAAAATGAAAAGTTGTATAAAACTGAGATAAAATATGCAGAAAAATGCTTATTTTTGCACCGCTTAAACGAGAATTGGATATGTTAGAATACAATACGACGACGTTGGACTGCGGTCTGCGCATCGTACACAGACACAATGACAGCAACGTGGGATACTGCGGAGTGATGGTCGATTGTGGCACTCGCCACGAACAGCATCCAGCCGACTACGGCATGGCACACTTCACGGAGCATATACTCTTCAAGGGCACCAGCCACCGCGATGCCTGGCACATCAACCAGCGCATAGAGAGCGTGGGCGGCGAACTGAACGCCTTCACGACCAAGGAGGATACAACGTTCTACGCCACTTTCCTGGCTCGGGACTTCGCCCGCGCCTGCGAACTGGTGTGCGACCTGATCTGTCACCCCACTGCCCCGCAGCACGAACTGGAAAAGGAGCAGGAGGTGGTGGTCGAGGAGATAGAGAGCTACCGCGACAATCCCGCCGAACTGATCTACGACGTGTTCGAGAACCGCCTGTACGCCGGCACTCCGCTGGGGCACAACATACTCGGGTCGGAGGAGACGGTGCGCCGTTTCAATCACGACCGATGCCTCGACTTCATCCACCGCAACTACACGCCGGACAGGATGATCTTCTTCTCCTACGGCCCAATGTCGTGGCAGCAGGTGGTGCGACAGGTAGAGCGCTACTTCGACCTGCAACCCACGGTCTTGACCGGGACCGACGGCACCAGCGCCCCGACATCGGACACAATCACCACCGAGCCCACCGAGGTGGAGTCGCAGCACCAGTCTCACTGCATACTCGGTGCCCGCACCTACCCCATCGGTCATCCCGATGCAGCGGCATTGGCCCTGCTCAACAATGTACTGGGCGGACCGGGCATGAACAGCCGCCTGAGCCAGCAACTGCGCGAGAAACGCGGCCTGGTCTATACGGTGGAGAGCAGCCTGACCAACTACACCGACGGCGGGTACATGAGCATCTACTTCGGCTGCGACCCTGCGGACACGGAGCGCTGCATGCGCCTGTGCCGCCGTGAGTTGCAGCGCCTCATCGACTCGCCCCTCACGCCCCGCCAACTGCGTGCCGCACAGCAGCAGTACAAGGGGCAACTGGGCATAGGCACCGCCAACCTGGAAAACAATGCGCTCACCCTGGCGAAGTCTCTGCTCCGCCTGGGCCGCATCGACAGCCTGGACCAGGTATCGGCCCGCATCGACGCCGTCACATCGGACCAGATATGCCGTGTGGCGCACGAACTCTTTGCCGACAGTCGTCTGGTCGAGGTGAGGTCGAGGAACTGAAATCACATTCCGACGAACGCCTTGAACTGACGCACTATGCTGCTGGCCAATACCTGTTCCGGCGACAGCGTGGACATGCATTCCATCAGTCGTGCATGTGGCACAACGTCATGCAATATCGGCCGTTCAGCCTCTTCATCGGGCAACAGACCGAGGCACAAATCCACAGGCTGGCGACGGGAGGCACGCAGGGCGAGGATCTCGTCGTATTGCGGCAACTCCGACTCCGCCTGCCCCATCAGTTGTTCCAGCACATCGGCTATGTCGGGATCGGGGTCAACGCAGATGCTGCGGGCGACCATCAGTGACCGATTGTCCAGACTCGATATGAGCGCATTGTTCACCACCGTGACGAGGCGCTTCAGTTCTTCGTTCTGGCGCGATGTGCGGGTGCGCAGCGCCCCTGCTGACATACCGAGCAACGTCGCCACCTCGGCATCGGACAACTCATTGTCGGGCCAGACATAGAACCCCGAGAAATGCTTATAGGCCGAACGGAAGAGCAGGTAGCGGTTCACCGCCGACTCGTGCTGATTGAACCATGCGATGGCGAAGGCTACGTGCGTCAGGGTTATCTCGGTCGATTCCCCACTGCGCGCCGATGCCACGGCAAGGCGGTATTCGTCTATAGCCTCCTGCATCCGGACCAGCACCTTGTGTTCGTCGAGCAGGAAGTGGTGGAACGTGCTGTACAACCACCCGGGCAGGGCGTCCGGGTCCTTGACCTGCCGCAGGTAGTAACCCTCGGGTGCCTCCTGCACAGACTTCGGCTTGGCGGTGAGCAGGTACAGGTAGAAGTCCGACAGGCAGTCGTCCAGCGTCTTGACCACCCGCACAGGCGCATCGGCCCCGAATACCCGTCTATAACAGGCTTCGAGTTTATCCCTATGCTCGACCATCAATAATCTGTACAGTTGTTGTTTCATATTGTCCATTGTTGTATCGAACTAAATCTTCATTATTTGTCAGGTGAATCAGCATCCATTTCCTCCTCCTGGAAATAATCTACATCCTTCACCAAATTACGAATGGCATGAGATGGGGCTTCGCGCTCCATACAGCTGATGAGCATATCCATGAAACGCCCACGTGCCCTACGGTCCTTGTCAAACATTCCTCTCACACCTTCATCGTCCTGCTTGAAGTTCAGGGCATTGTCAATGTTCAAACCGCGCGCCACACGGTAGGAGTCCTGATTGGCGCCTATGTAAGAGAATAGCCAACCCTCCTCCTTGTATTGGCTGATGAGACGGCTCACCGACGCGTGGTCGTACTTGCTGCTGGAATTCTCCTCTCCATCGGTGATGATGGTGACAATCACGGCATCGCCTGCCACGACCTTCTCACGCACTGAGGTTATGCCCCGACCGATAGCATCATACAGCGGAGTGTTGCCCGATGGGTTGTACTCCGTATCGTACAGGTCATTCACCTCATCAATCTTGACGCAATCACGCACCATGTCGATGTCTGTACCTCCGAACATCAGGACCGACACGATCTGCTGCATTCCGGGGTGTTTCTTCTGCTCCGACCGGATGGTCTGCAATGTCTCGTTGATACCGTCCAGCGCCACACTCTTGATGCGCCTCATACTGCCACTCTGATCCAAGATAATCAGATTAAATACTCTGTTTTCCATAATTAAAAATGTATTTAGGTTGATTTTCAATTATAGGTAGCTGACAGAGTGAGGTTGTTACATGCTGGAACAAAAATTTTTTTTCAGTATCAGATTCAGGCGCAGTTGTCCCCATTTCCTATGACGTCGCAAAGATAACCATTTTTTATATAATGTCCAAAGGAAAGGGGGTGAAAATGAGTAGAGGGTAGTGTTGAGAGTAAAGGGTAATGAGTAAAGAGTAATGTAGTTTGCTCCGCCTATCTTCAATGGTGGGGCAACACGAGCGTAGCGAGTAATGTGCAAAGAGTAAAGAGTAATGTGTAAAGAGTAATGTGTAAAGAGTAATGTGTAGTGTAGTTTGCTCCGCCTATCTTCAACGGTGGGGCAACACGAGCGTAGCGAGTATTAACACGAGCATCGCGAGTTTTTAACATGAGCGAAGCGAATATTAACAGCCCTTCGGGCTATTAACACAAGAAATGCCAGCACATTCGTGCTGGCATTTCTTGTTAGAGTAGTTCTTTCTTGACCAGTTTGGCGAGTTTTTTACCAGCCGACTTCATGCCGTCACCCACCAGGTTAAGGAAGGTGCCGCAGTGACCGCCTTCGGCCTTGAATTGCTTGATACGATACACCTCCTGACCTTGACTGTCGAGGACGACAGCGTAGCACGACATATCGCCCTTGTCATTCACCATGAGCGGACGCAGTTCGATGGTATAGTTAGCCACTACATTCTTGACCGCAGGCAATTCGTAACCGAGCTGTGAGTTGTACTTACTGACCAACTTATCGAGCAGGACGGGCTGGTCTTTATTCCAATCCTGTTCATACGATAGGATCGTTTCTGCAGTGTAGCCCGCACCTATAACAGCCTCACTCCAGTTAATCCTCATAGCAACTCTCGTCTCGCCCTGAAGCGAGAACTCCTCAGCAAACGCTGTGCCGCACACTATTACGGCGACCAGCAAAGACAAAAAACGTTTAAACATAATATTTTTGAATTATAGAGACAATCAGTCATTGGTAATCTCCACCGGATCTCCGACTTCAGGCAGTTTCTCGCCCTGCCCCTCGAATGTAGCTTCGGCAGCAGCACCGATGGAGAATATGCCCGTGCCGCCATTGATATTAGATGGGACAATAGGCGGATTGGAGACAAGGTCATCAGCATCGTACATCTCGGTCAATGCTGCTACACTCCATAGATAGTTATACTCAATCTGTGGCACAGTCAGGATACGGAAACGATGCTCAATACTGGGATCAAACGTGACGCTGTATGAACGCCACCTATCTAGAGATACAACACCAGTGTCAAACTTTTTTCTGTGATTAGGCACATCTATGATGAGTGTATATCGACCATCGACGAAGCTCCGGCTACTGAACAAGCCATACAGGTTCGGCACACTTCGCGCTATATCTATAGGAAATTCGTCTGAATGATCGGCCATCATATTACGGTTCTCGCACATAGCCATATCACTATCATAATAGTAATCATTAAAATAATCATAGTAGTAATCAACAGACTTAATGCGACCACCCTCTATAACGCAATTCATGAACTCACGGACCATGCCTGTATAAGCGAGGCGGAAGTACTGCGTACCCTCGGCGCCTTCGGGCAAGCGTAGATGAATCATGAAACGGACACACTCTTGTGTTCTTTGAAATACCTTATCAGTACTGATGAATACATGAACGGTGTCAATACCCTCAATAATGACAGGCTGCGGCACACATGCCGAGGCAGACACCTGCTCTGGGCCAACCTGCACCGACAGTTCGACCTCATCGCCTGGTTGAGGTTGGTAATGGTAGGTTCCCATTTCCGTAGGGTCGATGACCGAACCATTGACTGTGAGCGACGACTGGTAGTCATTGACTTCGGACGTAGCAACCAAACCCGTTCTCCTCACGTCGATAGTCTGGGTAGTGTCGGCACTCTCCCACAGGGCATTGAGCACGATGAGCGGCTCTATGTCACCTTCACTGAAAGTATATTGCTCCTGGTCCATACATGAGGAGAGAGCAATGCTCAAAAACAGAAGTAAATATTTGGATTTCATAAGGATTTACGGCTAATAGTTTCAGAACTTATATGTGAATGATGCAGATGGCAGGATAGGGACAACGGTAAGTTGTACCAGTCGGCGATACTTGACGGAATTACGGCCATAACCAGTACCGCTACCCTCTTCAGCTGTATTGACTCGAGACCATACCCAGTCATAATTACGATGCATATAGGCATTGATCAGACTGAAGTTCCAGATGCGTTCGCCATGCTTGGTAGTATGATGGATGTTGATGTTGAGGTCCAACTGATGGTGAGGCTTCATGTGGTAGTTACAACGGCTGCCATAGTAGTCATCTTCGACCGTTTGTTTAGGCCATGAAGCATTGTCTGACCTCAAAAAATAGAGATCGTAATAATTATTATCTTTAGGAGTGATGTAGCGTGTGGTCTGCTTGGCTACTGTAGCATACCCTCCCGAGGCGAAACTCCATTGAGCATTGAAATCGACATGTGGAGTAATCTGATACGAACCCGACAGATGGAGCACGTGACGGTGGTCGTACTCGTATGGGTAACGACGACCATTGTTGATAGACCCGACTGGGAAGCGGCGGTCGGTCTTGGACAACGTATATGCCACCGAACCCGTAAGACGCCCTACGGTGCGCGATGCACCCAGTTCAAGTCCATAGCTGCGGCCAGAACCTTGAGCCACTTTAGACTGTACGGAACCGGCACTGCCCGAGTAGTTGCCCCCATCGATACACTCGAAGAGATGATGCACATCCTTGTAGTAGCATTCTGCCGTCAGGTCCCAACCCTGCCAACGGTCGCACGCCACACCGACCGACCACTGATGGGTCCTCATCGGCTTGAAATGCTGACTGACCGTGGCCCATGTATCGGTCGGCAGACAGATAGGCGATGTAGAGAGCAGCAACACGAACTGATGCATCAGTGTATAGGCCGACTTGAAGTGCCATCCATTGATGGGCATATAGGACAGAGACAGACGCGGTTCTGCTCCCCAGTAGCGCTTTCCATCGACCTCATACAGCACTCCACGCAGACCACCTATCATCTGCCAACTGTCGGAGAGGCTGATGTCGTCCTCTGCATATAGGGCATACTCGTGGCCACGAATATCGTCGTCATCCATAGTCATAGAATAACCGACAGGATGGGACGAGTCTTCCTGATACGACACACTCTTCTTTTCGGGTATGAAGTTGTGCAGAGTGAACGAACCACCGAACCGGACATGATGTCTCCAGTCCGGACGCCAGTCGAAGTCGTACTGCGCCACTACATCGTCTATACCAGACTGGTTCTCGGAATGTTCGGTGCTCCGGCTATGCAGTCTGTCATAATCGGGCTCTTTATTCTCATCCATGTAGAACGAACGATACTGTTCGGTGCAATCCTGCTTCATGCGGTAGCGATTGAAGCCTAAGGTCAAGTTGGAGAAAAGTGACGAGGAGAACAGATGGTTCCACCGAAGCGCTCCATACATATTGCCCCAACGTTGACCGACATTATACCGGTTATCTACATACGTTTCACCCCAGGCAATCGCGTCGAACTCATCATAGTCCATCGTCATGCCGTCCTGACCTCGGTAGTAACTGACAAAGAGTCGATCCCTGTCACTGAAACGATGATTGACCTTGGCATTGATGTCGAAATAGTACAAGCGAGTCTTGCTGTTGGACTCTCCCTCCGAAATATGCGTACCTGCATTGAGGAGCCAGTCGAAATAACTGCGACGGGCAGTGAGCAGGAAAGAGGTTCGCCCCTTGATGATAGGTCCCTCCAACGCCACATGCGAGGAGAGCAACCCCACGGTGAACAAGCCATGATAATGCTGCATATCGCCGTCCTTGACTCGCACATCGACTACAGACGAGAGTCGTCCGCCATAGCGCGAGGGGAATGACCCACGGTAGAAATCGACTCGCTTGACAGCCTCGGGCAGGAAAGCCGACTCATAGCCCAGCACATGATGCACATTGTAGAGCATGATGCCATCCAGCAGATAGAGGTTCTGGTCCAGGTTGCCGCCACGCACGCTGAGCTGACTCGTTCCGCCGAAACCACGGTGCACTCCTGGCTGCAGCTGCACAGCCTTCAGTACATCGGCCTCACCCAGCAACGATGGCATCTGCTGGATCTGCGGCATGGAGATAGTCGTTGCACCCATGCGGGTACTGGGTGCACCGGTCACGGGACGGTCGCTCTCTATCACCACCTCGCGCAACTGACGTGATGGCGAGAGCGCCACGTTGAGAGGCAGATTGACCTTGACATCGACCGACACAACCTGATTGTCGTACCCTACATACGATATGACCAGGGCATGACGCCCCGCTGGCAATGGCAGACTGTAGAAACCGTATGCATTGGTCACTGTGCCAGCTCCCAGTGCAGGACAATAGACATTGGCTCCGATGAGCGTCTCGCCCGACACCGTATCGGTCACATATCCGTAAACGGCACAACGTACCGACGACATGGGATCGACATGACGGAAGAGCAATACGTGCCTCTGTGTGATGCGGTAATCAATCTGTGTCCCCTGGAGCGCCTCATCGAGGATAACGTCCAGCGGTCTGGTATCGGAATCGGATATCTGCAATGGTTTGGGGAGGTGCACATCTTCGCCATACACGAAGGTCCTGCCCTGCAATCCCTGTGCCCGAAGCTGCATGGCGCAGAGCATCAGACACAGGACAATAGTTAGATATTTAGACATTTAGGGGGAAACTGATTAGTATTTACTTAATACTTAACAACTAAAAGTTTTAACTTCTTATATTTCTTTAATTTCTTCGAGCAACGCCTTACTCTAGGACATACCCACCTTCTACTTCTCGCCACTGGCACTTGGCTACAATGGCAAGAGCGGAGATGATATCCTGGAGCGACTCATCGGACGAGAATGTAGCTGTAACCTGATACTCTGCAAGGCGGTCGGTTGCCACAGTGATATTGGTATCGAACTTAGCAGACAGTTGAGCAGCAATGTCGCGCAGAGGAGCATGGTCGAAAGTGAACACACTGACTTCTGCTGGAGCAACGACGGTCTCCTCGACTGACTGCAGCTGCACACCGAACCACTCCGGCTGAGTCAGGTACAACCCTGCAAAAGCGGCCATGAACCAGACTCCTATCACAACGGCAGCAGCAGCACGATGACTGCGGATAAAGTTGAGCAATGTAGGACGACGACGTCCGATGACTGGCATCTCTACAGGCTGCATCCGTTCACGCAGACGGGCATAAACCTTATCATGATCAGCTTGTGCACCCTTAGGAGCACGTACCTGCTGAGCCATCTGCTCTATCAGTTTGTCTAAGTTAGGCCTATTCATAGTGATAACTTTTTTAAGGTACAACAATTATTCATCACCTATAGTTACTTCGGTCGTTGCTCCGATAGTGAACAAACCCGTACCTCCGTTGATATTGCTCGGTACGATAGGCGGATTGGAGAGCAATACGCCTGGTTCGAAGACCTCATGCAGGGCAGTTGCTGCCCACAGGTAGTAATACTCAATCTTCGGGATAGTTATGATGCGGAAGCGATAGACATTATTGCATTTTGGACCATTCTCCCCTGAATATGATGAGTAGCATCCCCAGTCATATTCAGGCACATCGATAATCAGAGTATATCGGCCATCTTTGAAGAAGTTACTGCGGAAAAGTCCATATTTATTTGGCACCTCATCAAAGACCTCCAGCGTATAGTCATCGTTGTCATCGCTCATCTGAGTCTTGTTCTCGGTCAACGCTGGGTCAGAGTCATACTCGTAGTCATAATAAGTCTCTGTTCTGAACCAAAATTCATCGATGTAGCGCTCCTGTTCATCGTCCCATATATGGCTTGAACCAGTCAGTACCTTAATGTCTCGTTCATGTTCGAGACGAAAATACTGCATACCTTTCATCCTCTCGGGCAGATGTACCTGAATCATGAAGCGTACATAAGGGCTTGCCGATGACGAAGAGTGGTCATTGAGCTTATTGATATGTACGGTATCGACCTTCTCAATGATTGCTGTCTGTGGCACCTCGATGCTCGAGTGTACAGTGTGACCCTCAGCCTCGACCTGCAGATCGACTATATCACCTGGCTTAAACTGACAGGCATAGCCTCGATATGATGATGTATATATTTTTTCATCTGTGTTTTCGAGTTGAGGCACCGTCTCTCCATTGATGCTGAGAGTTACTTTGCTGTCACTGACAGGTTGAGTAGTGGTCAATCCTGTCTTACCTATATGAACGAACTGTACTGTATCGTTCGTTGCCCATAGGGCATTGACTATGATACGCGGTTCTTCCGTTCCGTCGATAAAGAATCCTACATCCTTTTCGATGCACGATGTAAGCAGAAGGGCAAGTATGGGTATATATATATTGCGAAACATGATTTACTAATTGATAATTGACAATTGATATTTACTCAATTGAAAGGTCTAAATTGAAAGTTGAAATTTGAAAATTGAAAAACCTTTCGGCCGATGACCTCTCCCCACTAAGCTGGGGGACTGGGGAGGATCTCCTGGGGTTAAGAGAGTTCTAGCAGGACGGTCATTTAGAACTTATACGTATAGCTTGCAGATGGCAAGATTGGGATGACGGTAGCCTGAACAATCTTGCGTACTGGATAAGATTTTTCTACTGTACCACCTTGACCGTCTGGGACGCGTTCTTTGTACGTACCTGGTTCAGTCCATAACAGATCCTGATTGCGATGCATGTAGGCATTCATAAGGCTGAAGTTCCAGATTCGTTCGCCATGCTTGGTATCGTGATGTATGTTGATACTCAAATCCAACTGATGACGAGACTTCATGTGGTAGTTGTTGCGACTGCTGTAGTAATCATCTTCTGACTTCGTTGGTTCGCCAAAATAACCATTGTCATTAGACTGAGGGAAGACATACACTGATGTCTGTTTAGAGAGTGTCGCATATCCGCCCGAAGCGAAGTTCCAACAGGCATTAAAATCGACGTGTGGAGTGAGCTGATATTGCAATAGCAAGTGGCACACATGACGGCGGTCGAACTCATAGGGATAGCGCTTTCCATTGTTGATCGTACCATTAGGGAATTGGCGGTCGGTCTTAGACAACGTGTATGACAACATACCTGTAATGCGGCCTGTCGTGCGCTGCACACCCAGTTCCAAACCGCATCCCCGGCCATTACCCTGTGTAACCTTGGTCTCCCAACCCTTGGAACTACCTGAGAACGATGCTCCATCGACATACTCCAGCACATTACGCATATCTTTATAGTACCCCTCGAGGGTCAGGCTCCAACCCTGCCATCGGTCGCACGCCAGACCCACTGAGAACTGATTAGCAATCATTGGCTTGTTATCCTTAGTTACTGATACCCAAAGGTCTGTAGGCATATTGAGAGGCGACGTGGTAAGTTGCAGCACATTCTGGTGCATCATAGTATAGGCCGACTTGAGACGCAGTCCATAGCCCAGTCGATAGGCAGCCGACAGACGTGGCTCGAGACCGGGGTAAGACTTGCCATCGACAGCATAGAGCACGCCACGCAAACCTGCATTCAGCTGCCAACGGTCGGCCAATGTAACATCATCCTCAGCATAGAGGGCGAATTCATGTCCATGCATGTCGCTGTTATCAAGCTTGTATGTGTTGTCGAGATCTGTCTCATCATCCCAGAACTTTATACGAGTCTGCTGTACCTCAGGGTGGAAACTGTGGAGGGTGTAATTGCCGCCGAACTTCACATGATGCTTATTGGATGGATGCCAGTCGAAGTCGTACAGAGCCATCAGGTCATCGATGCCAGAGGAGAACTTACTGCGGAAATAGTTATCGCTACTCAGTAAGTTGTCCTCATAATCTAAATAACGGACGCGGCTATCGTTGAGCAAGCGGTAACTGTTGTAGCCGATGGTCATGTTTGAGAAGAGCGACGGAGTGTAGAGGTGAATCCAGCGCAGGCTGCCGAAGGTATTGCCCCAATGCAGATCGCCATAGAAGTTGCCGTACGACCTGTCGTAGTCAGACGAGTCCCAGTCGCCAAACTTAGCTCCAATCTTTATGCCATCCTGACCCTGATAGAAACTGAGGAAGAGTCGGTCGGTATCGCTGAACTTATGATTGACCTTGGCATTGACGTCGTAGAAATAGATAGAGAACTTATCTACATCCTCCTCGCTCTTGATGGCTGCACCAAGCAACCAGTCGAAATAGCTACGGCGGGCAGATACCATAAATGATGTACGGTCCTTTATGATAGGTCCTTCTAATTCTACATGCGAGGTAAGCAAGCCGACAGACAGGAGTCCGTGGTAGTGCTGCATGTCGCCGTCCTTGGTGCGTACATCGACCACCGATGAGAGTCGTCCGCCATAGCGGGCAGGGAACGATCCTCTGAAGAAATCTACGTGCTTCACGGCATCTGGCATGAAAGCCGACTCGAAACCGAGTACATGATGCACGTTGTATAGCATTATACCATCAAGCAGGAAGAGGTTCTGGTCGAGATTGCCGCCACGTACGCTGAGTTGGCTCGTACCAGCGAAACCAGACTGCACACCAGGCAATAGTTGTACGCTCTTCAGTACATCTGCTTCGCCGAGCATGGCAGGCAACTGTTGTATATGTTGTATCGATATGGTCGATGCTCCCATGCGAGTACTTGACGAACCGGTCTCAGGTCGGTCGCTCTCTACCACTACCTCTCCAAGCAGACGGGCAGGCTGCATATCTACATTGTAAACCAAATTGGACTGGAGGTCGATGGTAAATACCTGCGGAGTATATCCTACATACGATACTACGAGAGAGTGTCGGCCGGCAGCCATAGGGAGACTGTAAAAACCGAATGCATTGGTCACGGCACCTACATTGAGAGCTGGGCAATAAACATTGGCACCAATGAGAGTTTCGCCCGACTCATGGTCGGTAATATAGCCATGCAGATTATGTTTTACGGCCGATGCCGACGGTTGTGCCTGGCGATAGAGCAACACGTGTCGCTCTGTGATACGATAGTCAATGCCCGTGCCATTGAGCTTCTCCTTGAGTATATCTGCCAATGGTCGCTGATCGTCCTGCGCTATCTCTAAGGGAGCCGACAGTCGGACATCTTCGCCATAGACGAATGTTCTGCCCTGCAGCCCTTGTGCATAACCAGCGGCGCTAATACAGACAAAACTCAGCCACACGAGTAATAATTGTTTCATTCTTTTTGAAATGTATTTTTAAGGGATTCTAAACTACTGAAAGGAGCATGCCCCAGGAGACCTTGCACCAGCCTCCATTTTGGCCTTTCAATCATAGGACGCAGCATGCTATCAGTTTTCCCTATGCCTAAATCAAAAAAAGTGACAAAAAATGCATTTTTCTGGTAGAATGTGGGTTCTGACGCTCCAGATAGGCTCCTATCTGAGTGCGCAATACGGCAAAAGCCTTCTGTATCTGGGCATCGACAGTCTTGGTCGATATCCCGAGTTGATCAGCCACATCGTTGTACGATAGTCCCTCTTCCTTGACCAGTTGCCATATCTCGCGGCAACGTGGAGGCAGAGCAGTCAAGACTCGTTCGTACTCTGCAAATAGTTCCACCCGTTCGGTTGCCTCGTCTACTCCCTCCACGAGCACATCGGGCAATGATTCTTCATCGCTCTCGTCATGAGCGAAACGCTGTTCGCGGCGCCACATACTTATTGCTGCATGGCGCACTACAACCATGGTATATCGCTCGAAGTCATCGGGCACAACCAGTGTGGCACGACCATTCCACAGGTCTGCCAACACATCGAGCGCTACCTCCTCGGCCCAATCGGCACGTTGCAGGTAGTAATATGCCAGTCGGTACAGACGGTCATATTGCTGGTCGAACAATTCACGGAAGGCCCGTTCGTCATCCTGTTTTATCTTATATAGTAATTGGCTTGGAGTCATTATACTGATATCGTAGGGTTATAAGTAGTTATTCAAAATTAATTATAAGTATTCATAGTTATTATTTTAACTATCTTTTTCACTCTTGGGCGCATCTTTCTGCTTTGCCATGAGGCACAATGACTACATTGCGCCATCGTTCAAAACAGAAATCTGCATTCCAAAAGAAGAAAGATATAGTTAAATAGTTTTGACCAACTACTTAAAGAATGTAAATATATAAAACGGCATTATCTAATGAATATTATGTAATTCCCAAAGAATTTTGAGGTCCTGAGGTTGTGAGGTTATTGGGTTGTGAGGTTATTAGGTTATGAGGTCTTTAGGTTATAAAGCAAACCGAAGTCCTGTCTGGTTCGCCCAGCAGGACTTCGGCATTAATCAACCGAGGTCACCAGAACCACCAGTAATTGTGCATTTCTATGCTATTGATTTACAAAAATTGATAATTATAATTAGCATTTTCTTCTTTTTGCACTTAAAAATATATGGTTCTATGCTTGTTTATATTCTTCTATTATCATGATTTTATGTTAATAATATATCTTTGTAATAGAAACGTTCATTCTGGCTCATACAACTTAGTTTTGCTCACAATGGGTTCAATAGAGATTTTTAAAAAATTCACTTATTTATTCATACTGGCATTGTTCATAGGATGCAGCAGTCCCTTGAAAGAGTTATCCACGCAGTTAGATGAGATAGAGCAACTGATACCACAGGATGCCACCTTGGCGCAAGCCAAACTGGACTCGCTGTACGAAACGAATACGCAATTGTTTACTACTCCCGACACACAGGCTCGGTTCATCTTACTTGATACCTATTGCAAATATCGCAACTATACAGAAGGCAATAACGATTCCCTAATATCAATTGCGGAGACATACTATCAGCAGCATGGCACACAAAGACAAAAGATGCTATGCCACCTACTACATGGCGTTATTCTTAACAACGCCTACAAGAATGAACAAGCCATGCTACAATTTCAAATGGCTATTTCTGAAGGGGACGGCACTGACGAGCATTTTCTTTTGGGGCAAATATATTGCCATATGTGCAATTTTTGCCACTCAATAGAGGACTATGATAATCAGAAATATGCCAAAGCAGCCCTGCATCATTATCAGTTATATGGAGATACTCTATACATAAGGGATGCCCATTTTTTTATGGCTCAGTCGTACTTAGATAGAAATTTATACGATAGCTGCTACAACTATATCATGGGAAATCTACCATGGACGATTCAAAATTCAGACACATTCATACTTTTTAAGAACACCAGACTACTCGCGAAATGCGAACTATTTTTTGGCTTATGTGACTCAGCCATGTTTCATACAAAAAGCGTAAGAAGCAAGTACAAAGTACCCTTAGATTATGAAGATTACGGCAATATGGCACAAGCCTGTGCGAAATTAGGATATCGTACTGAAGCATATCAATATTTAGATTCTGCACAGAAATTGTTTTCCGATTTCAGCTATCAGAGATTATATAACTACCAAAGTCAGGCTCGCACATATCACGATTTAGGCGACGATGTCAAAGCCTATAAGTGCTACAATCTGTATCAAGCCTTA
>JAILKE010000086.1 GCA_024694125.1 Bacteroidales bacterium | reverse complement strand
CATCGAGATACTTGCGTTTCTGCTGTGAGTAGGAGTAAAAGTAATGACACAATGGCCACAGGGTGCTGTTGCTGTATCCCTCGTAGTAATTGCTGTACTGTGTACTGGAGAGGAAGACGGGGTGATAGTGCATCTCGGCCAGCATCCGTTTGATTTCGTTCTCTGTTCCCTTGCGTTTGGGATTGATTCCTGGCCAACCTATCCAGTGTTGCTCATATTGAGAATCGAGTGATGCGAGCCCGGTAGCCAGTCCTCCTTCACTGCGTTCCAGTTCGAGTTGATCTTGTGTGTTGATTTTTACTTTGACGGGTAGTCTGTTTGATACTATAAATAACTTCATGTTCCATAGTTGGTTTTGTGATAAAAAAACGGGTAGGCGACAAATATAATAAAAAAAATTGATATTTCCAAGTAAATGAGGGAAAAAGTGGGTAGAGGGTAGTGTGGGATGGGTAGTGGGTAAAGGGTAAAGGGTAAAGAGTAAAGGGTAAAGAGTAATGAGTAAAGGGTAAAGAGTAATGAGTAAAGGGTAATGAGTAAAGGGTAAAGGGTAAAGAGTAAAGGGTAAAGAGTAAAGAGGAATGTAGTCACTCAAATTTCATTTTGCCGATATGAAATCGACAAAAATAAAACAGGCGAGGAATATTGTCCTCGCCTGAATCATGTTATCAGTTATTTTCGTAAGTAGTTGTTCAGAATTATTTAGCTATATTTTTCAGAAATTGGGGTGCAGATTTCTGTTTTAAGCGAGGGAGCAATGTTACATTGTGACCGAGCGAAAAGCCGAAAGATGCGCCCAAGAATGAAAAAGATAGTCTCTTGAACAATACTACTTGATATATAAAAATAATTTTGAATGACTACTTAAGTATTAAATATTTAATGTTTGAACTATGAAAAAAAAAGTATTATTTCAATTTGTCCAATAGTGTTTTGAGGGCCTTGAGGTTGCGGGCATCGACCTTGACGTCGATGAGCCGGCCCTCCCGGTCGAAGAGTTTGTAGGTGGGGAAGGAGCTGACGTTCAGGTAGCCCTCGATGGCGGATTGTTGCTCCTGGGGCAGATTGTAGTGAGCTACGTTGTCGCCCGTTACATTGTACTGCTTGATGACATTCTCCCACGACTTCTGTGGACTGCGGTTGGCCAGATACAGGAACTGAATGTCGTAGCCCGCCAGTTGTTTGTATTCCTCGGACGAACTTTTCAGTGCCTGCTTGCAGGGGCCGCACCATGTGCCCCATACGTCGAGCAGCACGAACTTGCCCCTGTAGGGTTCGAGTATCTTGTTGAGCAGTGCCTCACCCTCAGTGATGCCTTGCAGACTGTCGGCCGACTTGAGCACCAGTCGGTCAAACTCGCGGTTGTCCAGTGCCCTGTATATGGCATTCTCCTCTTCTACCACCTGTATGGCAGGCGCATTGTCGGTCCAGGTCCGAAGGGAATCCATTACATCGTCTGGCAGAGCACCGCGCGTATTATCCAAAATGTTGCATGCCATCTTGCACAGCCACAGGTTCCTGATGCTGGATGGCGTCTGGAGCGAGTCGAGGACGAACTTGGTGTCCAACATTCCGCTTATTGCTAATTTGAGGTGAATCTGCTGGGTGAATTCGGGTTTCTTTATGATGTTGTCCACTGCAGCATGGAGTTCTGCATTCTTGGCATCGAACTCCTCCTTCAGCCTTATCTTGTCTTCGTCTGTATTTAGTTTGTCCATTTCGGCTTTCAGTAGGTCTCGTTCTGCCTTCCACTTCAATAGGATTATCAGGTCATCGTGTTCCAGTGCGAGTTCGTCGATGTGGTTCAACCAACTAAAACCGATCGGACGTCGGTTGTTTTCTCTTATGTCGGAGATGAAGTGTCCTACGAATGAACCCGCTTCACGATGCATGGTCAGTGGACTCTCCAGATGCTTCCAGAATGTATCGTACGCGTATTGCTGTGCCATAGGGGGCATTTTCCTGCCAGGTACGTAATACTTTGCCATCCCATATCGGTCTGCTTGCTGCCATGTGGTATTACCTCGTCGGTACAGTTTGTAGCGGGAGGAGAGCGAGGGATGCTCCGCACATAAACGGTCGATGTAGGCATATTGTGCACGCAGCAGACTATCTACTGAAGTGGTGTATGTCGCATAGTCTCCATTACGTTCCATCTTGACAACCTTCCAGTCCAAAGGGTACCTGAAGAGCTCGTTCTGAAGGCGCACGTCCTTGCCCATGAAGTAGCGGCGTCCCTCCTGGTAGTCGTAGAGCATGAAGTATGTCTGTCCGGGTTCGAGCATCACACGCAGGAAGCATCTCTTCCAGTCGAAAAAGAATTCTGTACTGTTGATAATAGGGATCTTGATTGTGAATCGTCCGAGTTCGTCCACTTGTGCATTGACCTTTTCATGCCTGTCGGTGATGAGGGCATTGAATGAGAACGCGAAATTCTTGTCCTTCTTGAGCTCGGCAGGCATGTCCTTGATCCAACCTATCACGGTCACGGTATCTGGGCGGTAGCCATTGTCCACGAACGAGGTGCGCGTGTCTGCCACAGGATAATCGGGCATGAAGCGGCTGTTGATCATGCCGTAGGTCCGGCGGTCATCACCTATCGTTATGGTGCGCTTGCCACGCTTGTCCTTGCCTACCGATACGTGCAGGTCTTCCTTGCCGTCGGTCAGTACCATCTCTGCCACACCGGTCTTGGGGTCGATGTTGCGTTCCTTGTAGTCCCAGAACTTGCACTGATAGATGGCACATTCCTCTGTGAAGGCTATCTCCCAGTCTCCAGTCTCGTTATTGCGCCAATAGGAGGGGAGAATCTGGTTCCAACGTTCCTCGGCAGGCTTGATGCCCCGCAAGTGAAAGGATTTTTTGACATCGCCTCCGGTCAGGTCGAATGACCTGGTTCCCTGTGGCAACGGTTTGAAGTGGAGGGCGAAGTCCAATCGTCCATCTCTGCCGGTCTGGAACGCCGAATCGAGCATGATGCCGTCGGCCGATGTCAGGGCATAGCGCTGTTCGCCTATCTGCAGGCAGTAGTCGCTCTCGAACTTAAATTTGTATTCGGGGTAATTGGACCTCAGGCTCAAGGTCATGTGTACCACTGTCTCGGTTTGAGACAATTCGACCTGCGTTATGTCCAATGCTGGGATGAAGTAACCATCTCCAATGATGTTGTAATGCTCGACGGTGGGAGTGTCCCATACTTGTGTCGTGGGTCTGGCCCAACCTATCACGGTGGTGCAGGCGAGCAGGATTGCAATAAAGTTTCTCGTGTTCATACTTATGGTTTATGTATATGTGATGTGTCTCGTGGAGTGAATGTCGGTCTCTTTTTGCGTTTTTCTTGCGACAAAGGTATGTATTTCTTTTGAATAATGCAAGATTTCAGTCCGATTTTTTTGTTATTTCATAGGATGTAGGTATTATCAGGTGTCGTTCCAAATCCGGTGGAATTGCCATCCGATAGCGGTTCGTGTACGATTCGGTAGGGATGACCAATCGCACACCAATCGCATTCCAATCGCATACCAATCGCACTCTCAACGATACGTCGTCGAAATGGTTATTGTACCATATTCGCAGAATGGCCTCCGGGCATCGGACATGAAAAAAGGCCACCCGAATGGGTAGCCTTATATGCTTGCGTCGAGAAGCAGATTACTTCTTCTTGCCGTAGGCTTTTAGTTCTAATGTTTTGTCCAAGAGGTCTTATCGTTTTTTATATGTTTTGCTGAAAAGGTCTGCGTGGGATCCTGTATTCAGTAATATAAGGACAAGTTCTTGGTCGTGGATTTCCCAAATAAGGAGCCAGTCGGGCTGTATATGACACTCCCATTGCCCTTTGCGGTCTCCAATTAAGGGGTGAGTTTGGTACTTTTCTTCGAGTTGTTCTCCGTTAAGCAATTTTTCCACTACGGACCACAATTCGTCTAAATGTAGGCCGTGTCGCTTGCAGAGTTTCAAGTTTTGCTTACATTCGCCGGTGATGCGGAGTTTGTATTTTGTGCTCATCCTTCAATTTCCTTGATCAGGTCATCCAGATTGTCGTATTCATATACACGTCCCTCGTCCAGCTCTCGAAGAGAACGTTCGTACGAAGAACAGGACTTGCGATTGGAAAGCGTAATCTTTCCAACACCTTTGACCATGCTGATAGCCTTTTTGATGTCCTTCAGCATGGACATATCTTCGATGTCAACCAATAATTGTCCTTTGGTCGGAGCTACTGCTATATTAGACATAGTTCTTCTTGTTTTCTATTATTTGGGCACAAAGATACAAAAAAGAATTCAATTCCAGTACTTTTAAGTGAAAAAATTTGAAATAAACTAAAGATTGTATTCTGTTCGTTATGTAATAAATAAAAAAGGCCACCCGAATGGGTAGCCTTTGTATGCTTGCGTCGAGAAGCAATTACTTCTTCTTGCCGTAGCGAGAGAGGAACTTGTCCACACGACCGGCGGTATCGACGAGCTTGTGCTTGCCAGTGTAGAATGGGTGGCTGGCAGAGGTGATTTCAAGCTTTACCAATGGATACTCCTCACCGTCGATGGTGATGGTCTCTTTGGTGTTGATGGTCGAACGAGAGATGAAAGTCACGTCGTTAGACATGTCCTTGAATGCTACAGGACGATAGTTTTCTGGGTGAATACCTTTTTTCATATTTTTTATAGTTTTGTTGCTTACTTACCTCCAGCGGCTCCGAATGGCAAAAGGTGAACCTTTTCTTGGTACGCTTTCAATAGCAAGCACCGTTAATTATTGCTCGTTTTTGTACTAAAGCGGGTGCAAATTTAGGATTTTTATTTGATACTGCCAAATTTTTTGCCGCTTTTTTACTAAATTGGCTCTTTTTTAGGGCTTTTGGCCCACTTTGTGCCAATCCTATATACCACATGGTAGCAGAAAAGTGCGGCAAATGTGCCGACTACCAGTCCGCCCAGTATGTCGCCCGGGTAGTGCACGCCCAGGTAGATGCGACTGTAGCAGTTCAGTATCGCCCACACGGGTAGTGCGGTGAGCAGGATGCGGCAATGGCGCTGGCTGATGGACAATGTGCCCTGGCGCCGCCATCCGCGCAGCAGCAGGATGAACCACAGGGCTATGCCCCATGTATTAGCTGCATGGCTCGATACGAATCCGTAGTGGCCGCCGCGATATTCGTTCACTATGTGTATCCACTGTGCTATGCCCGAATCGAGCCGTGAGGGGCGTGGCCGCATCACTGCATGTTTGATCCAACCGGATGCCACCTGGTCGGCAATGACTACCACAAGGGCAGTGCCGATGATGAGCAGTAACAGTGATTTCCATTGTTCTTTGACTGGACGGCAATGCTGTATCAGTACCCACAGGAGCCACAGGTATAGCGGTAACCATGTCAGTTTGCCCGATATGAACCACCACAACTGGTCCTGCAGGACCCCGCCGTCGTAGTTGAGCCAGAGCATGAGCTGTCGGTCAATATGGTCAAGGTAGGAAAGCATAAATATCTAAATGAATTTTAAAAAGTACAAAGAGACAAAGTACAAAGTGACAAAGTACAAAGTGACGAAGGAAGTGACAAGGACGATACAATCACTGGCGCGAAAAGCCTTTTGATGAAAGAATTATATTGAGGGCTCTTGTTTGCCCTTGGACAAAATACGTTTTCTTTCCTTTTCGAAGTTCTCCAGGAAATGAATTTCTACCGGGGAGAGTTCCATTGATGTTCTCTCCTTGAACTTGTTGTATTCGGCATCGGCTTTTTCTTTGGCTAGCTTTGCAGATATAGTACCAGCATTGGCAAGAATCTCCTTGTCCGACAATCGCAGGAAGTCATCGAGCTTGGCTATCCAATCCCGCATATACATCGGTTTATGGTCTTTGGCACGAATCTCTGCAAAGTCTATGTAAAGGTTGACGATGCGATTTAGCATATCAATCTCCTCTTCGTTGAGGTAGTTCTTGGCGTATTCTGCATCGGTGCGTTTGGGCATCATGCCAGTCCACGCGGTAAGGCCCATGAAGTCTTTGGCTGCGTCTGCGCGGTTGTAGATAATTTCGGCGGCAGTGTGACCATGTACGGCATAGTGCATCTTGTTCTGTACGGTTGCGAAGAATTGCTTGGTCATCTCGACCCGAGGGTCGTAGTCGATGCTGAGGGCATAAATTTCAAGCACCTTGCGATAGAAAACCTTTTCGGATGAGCGGATGTCGCGTATACGGGCTAACAACTCGTCGAAATAATTGCCTCCTCCAGCATTCTTGAGCAGATCGTCGTTGAGTGCAAACCCCTTTTTGAGGTACTCTTTCAATACTGCCGTTGCCCATTGTCGGAACTGTACACCTCGATAGGAATTAACGCGATAACCTACGCTGATAATCATGTCGAGATTGTAGAATTCTACCAGATGGGTTTGAGTCTTGCCTTTGATAGCTCCGTGTTGGGTGGTTGTTGCATTTTTTGCAACAACCACTTCTCTGTTCAGTTCTCCATCCTCGAAGATGTTCTTGATGTGTCGGGAAATGGTCGATTTATTGCGTTGGAATAGTTCGGCCATTTGGTCAATGGAGAGCCAGACTGTCTCGTCCTGAAGGGTGACTTCTATTTTCGAAGCCCCATCGGAGGATGTATATAGGATGATTTCGCCTTTTCCTTCCATAGTCATTGGGATTTAGTGGTCCATCACCCAGTCGGAGCAATGGACGGGATAGGTGGTGCCATCGTACTTCATCTGGTCAGTGTCGGGGATGAGGATGGTATAGGTGTGGCCGGCACGGACGGTGAGGCGGTTGGTGCGCAGCCAAGGGTTGAACTCCTTGAGGTGGTAGTAGCTGATGCCCTGCTTGGCAGCCCATTCGGTCAGGTCGGGGATAGTGGTCTTGACCGTGATGGCGCGAGTGGCAATGGGACGGAAAAGCTGGTCGCTGTAAAGTACGAATCCATAGTGATAGGGATCGCGCATCACTTCCTTCATCGCCATGATGCGGAACATGTAGCGCGAAGTCTCCTCGGGCACGAGCATGTCGAGGGCACAGGTCTGCTGCTGCTCCTCGGTGCGACGCGAGATGCCGTTCTGTCCTGCATTGTACGATGCGGCGACCGAGTGCCAGTCGTGGTACTTCTCGTATGCCTCCTTGAAGTACTGGCAGGCGGCATGGGTGCTCTTCTCCAGGTTGTAGCGTTCGTCCACCTCCGAGTCAATCTGCAGGCCATAGCGTTTGCCCGTCTCCTTCATGAACTGCCAGAGTCCTGCTGCCTTGACGACCGAGAGGGCGCGGGGATCGAGGTTGCTCTCTATGCAGCACAGGTACTTGAAGTCCTCGGGGACACCCTCCTCGCGCAGGATAGGTTCGATGAGCGGGAAGATGCGGTTGGCTCTCTTGATGATGAGCATCGTGGTGGTATGCATGTAGCACATATTGGTCATCTCGCGGTCGAAGCGCTCGTATCGGTCATAGCGCGAAAGGTCAACCTGCTGACCATAGACCTCCATCTGATGTGCAAAACGTGGTGTCGAGACGTACGAGAGCATCATGGGCATATCGGGCTTGAGGTTGCGCTGCACTTTGAGCGATTGAAAAACAAGGACGCTGAGGACCAGACAGAGGGTGGTAAGTAGGGGTTTCATAAGCTAATATAAGAGAAATTAAGGGAAGAAGTTTTAAAAGGAAGTGACAGGGAATTGACAAAGAAGTGACAGGGAAGTGAAAAGGACGATAGAAACGGCAAAATTGAATGAAAAAACAATAATCAATTGCCAATGTCGAAACAATCATTTTATTTGCCAATGTCGAACCTGCCATCATAATGAGATGCAACTTGTCGTGCATTGTTTCTCCGTCCAATGGTCCTGTGCATATCTGCGTCAGGATTTTGTATTTTTATTTCTCCCTCCCTCATAGGGAGGGCCGGGGAGAGTCCTTTTTTACTCTCCGCTCACCCTGTTCACTCTGAGTACATTGATGTCGCCTTTTTTGTTGTAGTGTATGCCGTCAGTACCGGTTGCCTTGATCAGATAATAGTAGGCTCCGGTGGGAACGGGTTTGCCGCTCTGGGTACCGTCCCAGCCTTGGGAGGGGTCCTTGGTGTGGAAGAGCTGTTGTCCCCAACGGTTGAAGACCCACATCTCGAACTTGGTGAGCGACTGATACTTGACCTTGAAGACCTGATTGGTGCCCGTGGGGGAGTCGGGGGTGATGAGGTTGGGTATCTGCAGGACCGACTCGGTCACCTGGATGGTGTAGGTCTCGGAGTAGGAGCCGTCGCTGTCATCACCTACATAACGATAGTTGAACCGCGCGTAGTAGGTGCCCGATTCGCTGAAGGTATAATCGACGTCGCTGACGTGGTAGGTGACGAGCGTCGATTGGAACGACTGGTCGTCGCTGATCTCCCACGCCACATAGTCGATGGTGTCGGTATCGACTTCGGCCTCGAAGTGAACCAGGATTGGACCAGGACCCACAAAGGAACGGTCGGCTCCCTGCACGGAGTCGGCAAGATTGTCTATGTATGTCTGTTCGTCGATGTATGCCGTGTCGCGAGGTTGTGACACGGCATCGGCGAGATCAGAACTTGTCAGTGACGCGAGCAAAAGAAGGGGCGTCGAAAGAACAGAAATCATGGTCGAGGTATTTGTGCTGGCCAACGATGGCGATCATGGCCGCGTTGTCGGTGGTAAACTTGAATGGAGGGAGGAAGACCTTCCAGCCGTATTTCTGACCCAATGCAGTCAGTCCATCGCGCACGCCGCTGTTGGCCGATACGCCGCCCGAGACAGCGACCTGCTTGATGCCGGTCTCCTTGACTGCTTTCTTGAGTTTGTCCATCAGGATATCGACGATAGTCTTCTGGAGTGAAGCGCAGAGGTCCTTCTTGTTCTCCTCGATGAAGTTCGGGTTCTCCTTGACGGCATCACGCAGGGTGTAGAGGAAAGAGGTCTTGAGCCCCGAGAACGAGTAGTTGAGCCCCTCTATGTGAGGCTTGGCGAACTTGAATCGGTTGGGGTCGCCCTCGTTGGCCAGACGGTTGATGACGGGACCGCCGGGGTAGCCCAGGCCCATGACCTTGGCACACTTGTCGAATGCCTCGCCGGCAGCATCATCGATGGTCTGTCCGATGACCTCCATGTCCTTGTACGAATTGACACGGATGATCTGGCTGTTGCCGCCCGATACGAGCAGGCAGAGGAATGGGTAGGTGGGGACCTCCTTGGGCTGGATGTCGAGTGTGCCGTCCGGCTGGCGCGTGCCCTCGAGCACGAAGTGAGCCATGACGTGACCCTGGAGGTGATTGACATCTATCATCGGGATGTTCAGTGCCGATGCGAGACCCTTGGCAAAAGAGAGACCGACCAGCAGCGAACCCATCAGGCCGGGACCGCGGGTGAAGGCAATGGCGGTGAGGTCCGATGCCTGGATGCCGGCGCGCTTGATGGCCTCGCTCACCACGGGAACGATGTTCTGCTGGTGGGCACGAGAGGCCAGTTCGGGTACTACGCCGCCGTAGGCCTCGTGTATGGCCTGGCTGGCTATGACGTTAGAGAGAAGCACTCCATCTTGCAGCACGGCGGCCGATGTGTCGTCGCACGATGATTCGATGCCGAGTATCAATGTTGACATAATGCAAAGATGCTAAAACCTAATATTGAGATAGCATAAAACAGCGATATACACTATTTTAGGCGGCGCGAAGTTACAATAAAAAAAGGAGAAAGCCAAAAAAAATGCAAAAAAACAATGTATATGTACAATTTTCGTCAATTATATTTGGTTATTTCGGTGGTTTTTGCTAACTTTGCAGCAAATAAACAGTGATAGCACGCATGAGACGACTTTTTTGTCTATTGTCTTTGGGTATGGCGCTGGTTATGGCCAGTGCCCAATCTATATCTTCCCATCAATCTTTGAGAGGCCAACGTGACCCCCTGTTGGAGCAGATGATGCGCCAGCGGGAGGCGGTGCAACAGCAACGTGA
>JAILKE010000051.1 GCA_024694125.1 Bacteroidales bacterium | reverse complement strand
GCCTGTCAACCCTCAGCAGCCTCAGGGCTTCGATCCTGATGCCAAGGGCATATCGGTACGTTACAACGGCGAGGCGCAGCAGATCGAGTTGCCCGAGACCAAGCATGCCGAGGTCAGCAGCAAGGCTCCTGCCCGCAAGTCGCGCTACGACGGTCCTGTCCGCATGATGCGCGCCGACCGTCCCATGAAGTTGATGGAGAAAGTAGGCCCTGGCCCAGACGAACTGAAGAAAAAAGTCAAATAACGTTCGTTCTTGTTTTCGTCTTTTTTATAAAGAACGCAGATCGAACGGATTAAACAGATAGGAACGGATTTTTTCGTTTTCGTTATCGTTTTCGTACGGAAGTTTTTTCGTTTTCGTTATCGTTTTCGTACAAAGTTTTTTCGTACGAAGTTTAATTAAACAATTATGAAGAAAAACATCATTACCTCACTGCTCCTGGCGCTGGCCATCGTCCCGATGTCAGCCCAGAACAACGAGCAGGAAATAGAACAACTCATCGACCAGTTGCTCTCCAAGATGACGCTGCAGGAGAAGTGCCGCCTCAGCTACGCGCAGGCCAAGTTCTGCAGCCCTGGTGTGGCACGACTGGGAGTGCCCGAACTCTGGATGAGCGACGGCCCTCACGGCGTACGCATGGAGATCAACTGGAATGACTGGGGACACGCCCGTTGGACCAACGACTCGTGCACAGCCTTCCCCGCACTGACCTGCCTGGCAGCCACCTGGAACACAGACATGGCTACCCTGTACGGCGCGAGCATCGGACAGGAGGCCCGCTACCGCCGCAAGAACGTGCTGCTGGGTCCAGGCGTCAACCTGTACCGCACGCCGCTCAACGGCCGTAACTTCGAGTATATGGGCGAGGACCCTGCCCTGGCATCGGCCATGGCGGTCAACTACATACAGGCACTGCAGAGCAACGGCGTGGCATGCTGCGTGAAGCACTATGCCCTGAACGAACAGGAGGAGTTCCGCGGCCACGTCGATGTGCGTGTCTCGGACCGTGCATTGCGCGAACTCTATCTGCGCCCATTCGAGGCTGCCGTACGCAAGGGTCACGCCTGGAGTCTGATGGGCAGCTACAACCAGTACAATGACCAGCACGCCAGCCACAACGAGACATTGCTCAACAAGATACTCAAGGATGAGTGGCAGTTCGACGGTGCAGTCATCTCGGACTGGGGCGCCACGCACAATACGGACGAGGCTATCAAGTACGGCCTGGACCTGGAGATGGGCACCTACACCAACGGTCTGACCACCGAGGCTACCGGCTTCGGCTACGATGACTACTACCTGGGTACTGCCTACCTGCAGAAGGCTGAGAGCGGCGAGATCCCTATGGATGTGGTCAATGACAAGGCCCGCCGTATGTTGCGCCTCATACTGCGCACCAGTATGCCGCATTACAAGTGGAACAATGCACTGGCCAACTTCGGCACCCTCAACAGCGACGAACACGTCCAGGCATGCCGCACCATAGCCCAGGAGGGTATCGTGCTGCTCATGAACGACCCTGTACGCCGTCCCGACGGCACGGCTGCCCCACTGCTGCCTATTGACATCAGCCGCTACAAGAATATTCTCGTGGTGGGCGACAACGCGACACGCAAGCTGACTGAGGGCGGCGGTTCGTCGGAACTGAAAGCACGCGACGAGGTATCACCGCTGCGCGCCCTGCAGGAGCGCTACGGACTGCGCGCCAAGATTACCTATGCACAGGGCTATCGCTGTGGCGGCGCCCACTTCGGCCGTATCGATGCAGTGCCGCAGCAGGTTCAGGACTCGCTGATGCTGGATGCCGTGAACAAGGCCAAGGAGGCTGACCTGGTCATCTACATCGGTGGATTGAACAAGAATCACTTCCAGGACTGTGAGGGCGGCGACCGCCTGCAGTACAACCTGGGCTTCGAACAGGATATGCTGATCAGTGCATTGGCCCAGACCAACCCGAACCTGATCACCGTGATAGTGAGCGGCAATGCCTACGCCATGCCTTGGCTCAATCAGGTGCCTAACCTGGTTCAGGCCTGGTACATGGGCAGTCAGGCTGGCCCTGCATTGGTGGATATCCTCTCGGGCGATGTATGCCCCTCGGGACGCACACCATTCACCTTTGCCGCTACGCTGGAGGACTACCCTGCACACAAGATGGGTCGTGTGGCCTATCCAGGCGTTGACCCTGACTCACTCCCTGCCGTATGGCGCGATGCCGCTACGCACAACCCTAAGTCGGCCGACCTGCTCGCCAAGGGGGCCTTCGAACGTGAGGCTCTCGCCATTGCCACGGACGGTAAGTTGAGCAACCTCAACACATCGGCCAACCCACGCACGCACCACGGCTCGGGCCAGGAGACTCAGGTCTATGCCGAGGATATCCTGATGGGCTACCGTTGGTTCGATGCCAAGGGCACGAACGGCTCCTACCTGCAGAAACGCAGCCGCGTGAACTTCCCCTTCGGCTACGGCCTGAGTTACTGCACCTTCAAGTACGGCAAACCTACCATCCAGGGCAACACGGTATCTATCTCGGTCACCAACACGGGCAATATGCCTGCCAAGGAGGTCATCCAGTTCTATGTCGGCGATGACAAGTCCACCGTCGTCCGCGCTCCTAAGGAACTGAAGCACTTCCAGAAGGTCTCTCTCCAACCCGGCGAGACCAAGACGGTCAACTGCCAAATCAAGGACGAAGACCTCCAGTACTACGACGAGGAACAGCAGCGATGGGTCGCCGAACCTGGCACCTTCACTATCTATGTCGCCACCTCGTCTATAGACATCAAGGGTAAGGTAAAATATAGCTTAAAGGAAGTGACAGGGAATTGACAAGGAAGTGACAGGGAAGTGACAAGGAAGTGACAAGGACGATACAATCTCCTGCGCTATCTACTCAACCTTTCCCGCAGTAATTGGTATCTACATTACTCTTTACTCATTACTCTTTAATCTCTCATTTACCCTTTACTCAAAAAAGTTTCCCTGCGCCGCGGCGCAAGGGAAACTTTTTTTTCTCCCTCCCTGTCACAAAATAACAACCTGTACGTTATTATGTTGAACACTTAACAAACTTCACGGACTATAATGATGTCAGACAACGAAACATTCAGCCAATTGGTGATGCCCTACACCCGCAAGATGTGGGCGGTGGCATACCATATACTCCAGCGCGGAGACGAGGCCGAGGACTTGGTCCAGGACATCATGGTGAAGTTGTGGGAGATGCGCGACAGGATGCCATCGGGCACAATGCTGGAACCCTACATCATGACGATGACGCGCAACCTGTGCATAGACCGGATACGCAGCCGGCACGAGTACCAATGCAGCGACGAGGAGCAACTGGAATGGCTCGACCTGCAGGGCGACGGTGCTCCACCCGATGCCGCTGACGAGAGTGACCCAGTCGAAAGCCGAGACCGCCTGCACGCTACATTGAGGCTCATCGCTCAACTGCCGCCCGACCAGGCCCGGGTACTGCGATGTAAAGTGTTCGACGAACTGCAGAACAGCCAGATAGCCCAACTGATGCAGACCACCGAAGATAATGTACGCCAACTCCTGTCCCGAGCACGACGCAAACTCAAGGAATTGGCCATAAAACAAGGAGTGATATGAAAAAAGACCACATACATAACGAATTGCCCGACGAGATGCTCGACCGTAAGCAGGACGAGGCTCTCGACCGCCTGCTGGCCGATGCCAAGACCGAGTTCGACGAGGTGTGGATGCGCGAGGCCGAGCAACACATGCCTGCAGGCATGGAACAGCGGCTGCGTGCCACGATAGACCGTCTGGCTGCCCAAGAGCAGGCATCGACGTCTGCGGACGCTCCTGCCCCGCTCTCTGCCCACCAGCCACAGGCTACCATACCGCCACGGGGTGGCCGTCACATCTGGCTGTACCGCGCAGCAGCCTGCATCACGCTGCTCTTCTCCCTGGGCATCAGCTGGCACGTCATGGCTCACGAGAACGACCCGTTCACCGACACCTGCAAAACGCCCGAGGAGGCTCACGCCCAACTGGAACGGGCATTGAACCTGCTCAGCAAGAACGGCAACCGCGCCATCAAGGAGGCACGGCACTCTCTGCGCGACACACAGGAGGTGCACGAACGCACCGACATATCGGTGCTCAGCATCGAGTGACCTCCCCAACGGGGTACCATGACCACGGTACCCTCCATTCATTAACCCGCCAATTACTCATCTATTATGAAAAAAACTATTATCGTCTGTCTGCTCGCCCTCTGCTGCTCCCTGTGCCTGCCATGCACCACATGGGCGCAGAACAAAGTATTCGAGAAATACAGTGAAATGGAAAACGGTAACGTAGAGTATATCTGCATCACCCGTTCGATGCTCAAGTTGATGGGCGCTGGCAGCTCCATCTCCAAGAAAATCAGCGTCAACGGAGTCAACATCACTGGACTGTCGGACGCTATCAAGGTGCTGATCATCATCAACAGCGGTGACAAGAAGGTGTGCCAGCAGATGGCCAAGGACTTCAAGACCCTGAAGGCCGACCCCAACTACGAACTGCTCATGATGGTGCGCGACGACTTTGACAAGGTCTCTACCCTCTTCAACAACACGGGCAAGGACAAGGAACTGGTCATGTACATAGACGACAGCATAGACCAAACATTCATCGTCCTGACAGGCCAATTGGACGAAGAAATGGTCAATAAACTATTGTCCAAATAAACTCTGATTAATCTCTCCTGGCTCAATTAAACAGACCAAATCACACTTTCAAGAATATGAAAAAAACATTTTTACTGCTACTCACCTGCTTCATAGGTGGTAATACATTGCTGGCACAACAAGAGACGGACTCGACAGTCATCAACATGACCGATGCCCAGGCGCCACACGACAGCGTCATCGTCTATAACAACATGCTCTCCAGGGAAATAACGAACGAGAACGGCGTCCAGCGCCACAAGTGGTCGTTCAATTTCCTCTCCATCGAATCGACCCAGCACACCGGACGCCACGCCAGCCACTGGGGTCACTCCTCTAACTTCGGCCCGGACCGTATCTACATAGGATTCACGGAGATGGTGCCCGATGGATTCGACATCAAACCCGGCGGCTGCTGGGAATGGGGATTCTCGCTGATGCGCTTCCAGACCTGGCATCCCTCGGGCCGGTTCGGCTTCAACACCGCTCTCTACCTGTCGCGCAGCAGCTATCGCATCAAGGGCGACGACGCCTTCCACACCACTCCACAGGGGCTCACCGTGTGCGACGATGCACTGCACGACGAACTGCACTACCACCGCCAGCGTCTGATACACTGGAGTTGGCGTCTGCCCATCGAAATGTATGTCAAGACCAAGGGCGGTCTGCACTACACCGCCGGCATCGAGGGTGAACTGCGCCACCATGTCCGTTCGCGCGCCAAGGTCGGCAAGAAGAACAAGTACTACATCGACCGCAATGGCCTGGACGTCGAGGCATTCGGCTACAATGCTCTGTTCGGCATCGGTACGGAGGATTTCACGGTCTTCGGCAGGTACAATATCTCGGACTTCTTCGGCTCGAAGTCGTTGGTCGATGCTCAGCCCTTCACCATCGCTATAAACTTCAACCTGGACTGACCGGGATTGATTGCCATTACAGACAACTAAAAAATGGGTAGTAAAAGGGTTCAAAGTCCCTTTTGCTACCCATTTTTAATTTTTCATTCTTAACTTTTAATTATTTCGAATAGAAACTGGTTCTACCATCGGTTCGGGACGGTTGTAGCTGCGCAACATCAGGCAGTCGTGTTCCGGGTCTGCCTGCGGTAGGGCGAACGCCTTGTGGGCATGACCCTCAGCATCGAAGTACGAGATACAGACGCGGCTGTAGTTGCTGTCGTCGCGACGGGTGGCGAAGATGATCCATCGGCCATTGCTGCTCCATGTGGGATAACTCTCTGCACGCGCACTGTTCAGTGCCTGCAGTGAGTCTATCTGCATCGTGGTGAGGTCCAGACGGCGTATGTCGGCGTCCGGATGCCAAATGTGGAAGCAGCCGAACATACCCGAGGCATAGAGCAACGAACGTCCGTCGGGGCTGACCCTGGGCAGCGAGGCACTCTGTCCCTGTGCCACCAGATCGAGCAACAGCTGCGGCTGTCCGAAGGTCATCGAATCGGGACAGAAGTCACAGCACATCAGGTTGTACTGCATCTCCTGATAGTGATTGGCTATGTCACGGTCCAGACGTGTAGTGGTGTCGAACGGCACATATTGAGCCGAGGTATAGTAGAGGCGGCGACCATCGGGCGACCAGGTAGGGAAATTGTCGTATCGCTCGGGGTCATGGGGCAAGACATACATCGAGTCGCGCTCGACATCGTACAGAACCAGCGCACTCTCGGTGTCCTGCACCTCGACCTTGGCAACGGACTGCGTGTGGAAGAACTGTCCGGTATGATTGGTCGAAAAAGCTATCAGGGGCAATGTCGGGTGCCAAGCAGGATAGACCGGGTTGGAGATCATTCCCTCGCGGCGCATGGCGGTCATCAGTTGTGCATGACCCTGCCGTATCAGCATGGTGCCACCGCCGGCGCCACGCACATGGTAGAGCATGTTCTCCGTGTGGTAGTTCTGGTAGGAATGGCAGTTCAGGCACTGGTCACGTCGTTGGCCGATGTGGTTGCTGGCAAAGACACTCTCCTGGAACGACGTCACATTGCGCTGTACCAGGTCGATATCCTCGTAGGCTACATACGATGGCTCGATCAATCGGTACGACAACCAGGGGTCGATGCTGTCCGTCGCCACATGGATGCTGAAGGCTGGATGCTGCCGCCATTGTCCCTCACTGCGTGTATAGAGCGTCACGCTGAACTGATTGCCGCGGGCGCTGTGCAGCACCTCCTGCCACTCCTGTTCGTCGATCAGCACCTTGCGCCCATCACCGTAGGTGAGCGTACCGAAGGGTCCCTCCAGCCGCGCCACACACTCATCCACGCTGCGGTCTGCCACCATGAAGCGCAACGGGGCGATATTGGCAGGCACGGTCACATCGGTGTAGTCGGGATAGAGTGCAGGCAGGGTATCGACCTTCACTGCCCCACTCGGTTCGCTGGGATGACTGACGCCGCACGAGGTCATCACGCCTACCAGCGCCAATAGGATATAGAGATATTTCATAGTTGTTTTCACGATTGTATTTAGTTTGGGTCAATGTCTGTGCCTCAATAGGTATTCAGATTGCGCGCCAGGAAGTAGAACCAGTAGTAAGTCCGTCCGAACTCATGGCGCATGGCCTCCGCCAGGGCTTTCTCACCCATGCCCTGTTTCATGTACTGCTGGGCACGGGCATTGAACTGCTGATAGGTCTTGCTTATATCAGGGTCAAAGGGATAGGAGGCCTGAGGCGCCGACTGCGGTTCAAGTTGGACAAAGAGATAGACCGCCTGCTGCAACAGTTTGGGCATAGGCTGGTCGGCATGCAGGTTGGCATAGTGCACGAAGGCGGGCCAGAAGGTCTGTATGTTCTGGGTCTGCATGGCATATATGACCGACAGTTGTGCCAACTCACGACAGGCACTGGACTGCGGCATGGAGTACGAACGCAACAGGTAACTCTCAGCCTTGCTCTCGTCACCATCCAGCAGGTTATAGCGGGCACGACTCAGGCGCATCGCCATGCTGTAGAGCGGATTGGCCAATATCAAATCGGGACGACGCAGGTACTGACGGTGCTCCTCCGCCCAGTCACTGTAGAACAGTGTGCGCGACATCATGTCCAGGTAGCGCTCTGCCAGGTCCCACTCGCCCTTGATCAACGCACAGTGGACCATGAGGCGTAGTCGCTTGTACGACGGACCGTACTCCACCATGTTCTCCATGCTCCAGCGATAGGCAAACTCGATGCTGCCATGCAGGAAGTAGAGCATCGGACCCTGGCTCTCGACCATAGGCACGATGATGGAGTCGCCGTAGTGCGGCATCTCGGTCAGGCTGTTGTAATCCAACCATGCCTCGGTGAGTCGGCCCTGGTTGAGCAGAGCGATGTTCTTGTAGAGCCACATGGCACGCGTAGGAGCTGCTTCCGACTGCCGCATCTCGCGCAGCACTTCGCCCCATTGAGCCTGTTCGGCTGCATGCTCCATGCGTATCTCGGCAGCAAAGGCGGCATCGTCCGCCACCATGGCATGATAGGGTGTGCGCATCGGCTCGGGCACGGCAGCATCCTGCATCCATTGGTGCGACAGCACGATACCCGTCACGGCACACACGGCTACCCATGACACTCGGACCCACTTGCCCATCCATCGGCCCAACATAAGCAACAATGCCACTACGGTCCAGAAGAGGGTCGGCGTGAAACACCAGTCGGGCACCTTGCTGATGTATATGCCATAGTTGACCGATGTCTCGGCCCACAGCAACATGCTGGGCACGATGAGCGCTACCCAACTGAGGTACCACGGCAAGCGGCAACCCAACAGGGTACACGCATAGATGACCAACCACATCATGATGAGTATGGCCGATCCCAAAGCAGGGTAATAGAAAAATTGGGTCAAATACTGGCCACACCAACTGAACAGCCCTCCTGGTTGTTCGAGTATCTGATGCAAGTAGAGGCTGCCCGGCTGCCAGAAACTCTGCTGCTGGGCCTCGAAAAGCATGTCGCTGCTGCACACTACCAGCCTGTACCATGCCAATACAACAAAGAGGATGCCCAATGCGATGGGCAATAGTTTTTTCATTAGATATTGAAATTAAAGGAAGTGACAGAGAAGGGATAAAGAAGTGACAGAGAAGTGACAAGGAAGTGACAAGGAAGTGACAGAGAAGTGACAGAGAAGTGACAGGGACGATACAAACTCCGGCGCTATCTCCCACGGAAATCTATAGCCTATAGGAACTATAGGAGCTATAGGAACTATAGAAACTATAGAGACTATAGAGACTATAGAATCTATTGAACCTATAGACTGCCAGCAGTTCTCATTGTTGGGGATCCTTCTTCAACTCTGGATAAGCGATTCTCGCATGATATATCGACTCCAGGCCCGACACGAACGACTCCTTGGCGCGCTGTATCTCATTCAGAGTGATGCGGGCATTGTTGAGTCGGCCAGAGCTGACCAGACCATCGACGATATTGTTCACCAACTTCAGGAAGGCGGCATGGTTGTACTCCTTGAGGCTCTTGGAGGCAGCCTCGATGCCGTCGCCCATCATCAGCAGAGCCTCCTCGCGCGTCTCAGGATCGGGCCCCACGTAAGTGAACAGGCTCAGGTCTGGCTCCTCGCCCGGATGAGCATTGCACCAGGTCACATAGAAGTACTTGATGACGCCACAGCCGTGGTGCGTGACGATGAATCGGCGTATAGCCACGGGCAGATTGGCCTTCTCAGCCATACGCAGACCCTCGGTGACATGTCGCTTGATTATCTCGACCGATTCCTCGGTGGTCAGTTTGTCGTGCGGATTACCGCCCATCTGGTTCTCGGTGAAGTAAATGGGGTTCCACAGTTTGCCGATGTCGTGGTACAGGGCACCCGTGCGCACCAGCTGTGAACTGGCACCGATAGCCTCGGCAGCAGCCGCCGTCAGATTGGCTACCTGCAGTGAGTGCTGGAAGGTACCGGGCGCCTCCTTGGACAGACGTAGCAGCAGGCCCTGACCCAGGTTGCAGAGCTCCACCAGCGTCACGCCCGACATAAAGCCGAACAGACGTTCCAGCGCGAAGATAATCAGGTAGGACATCATCAGCAGCAGGGCATTGCACACCATCATCGCCAATGTGGGCCATGGTACATTGTGCAACGTTCCCTCGTTGGAGAGTGTATAGGCACAATAGACCAGCGGATAGGTAATCAATGCCACCAGGCAGACGCGCAACAGTTGTGCGCGGTCATTCATGCCGTCATTGAGGCAGAAAATAATCAAGATGCCCACCACGCTCTGCACCACGAGATACTCGAAGTGTGAGGGCGCAATGAACGAACACAACAGCGCCATCACCATGTGACACCAGTAGGCAGTGCGCGAGCCGTGGAACGTGGCAAGGACGATGGTCGTCACTCCTATCGGCACCAGGTAGGCTCCACCCACCATGAGGTGCGATGCCAGGGCTGTCAGCACCACCATCAGCGTGACCATACCCACTGCCACCAGGGTGTAGGCCTGCTTCTCGTGATGCCACTTGCGGAAGAAGTACAGGAAGCCCAGCAGACTGCCCAGCAGGATGGCTATGAGCAATATCTGGCCCACGTGCATCATCACTGTGCTCTTGGACTCCGATTGCTGTTCGAGCTGTACACGCTTGTACGAGTCGAGCACGTCCAACGTCTTGGCATCCACTATCTGACCCTGGTCGATGATGCGGGTCTCGGCCTCAATCACTCGGTAAGTGCTCGAGATGGTCTTGCGCAGTTCGTTGTACTCCCTGTGCATGGCCATCGTGTCGGGCAGCAGATTGGCCAATACGAACTCATGGATGCGGCCGCTCTGACGGAATGTACGGGCGTAGAGCGAGTCGGACATCAGTCGGTCATAGACCTGCTTCTCGCTCATCATGTCCTGTGCCGGTACATCCTGCAACTGATGACCGCCATACTCGATACGGCCATAGCGATAACCAGCCCGCAGCAGTGCCTGCTGGTCGGGATTGGTAAGTATGCCCCGGGCATAGTAGTGCCGCAGCAGTTGCGTGAGGTGGGCATAAGCCTCCTCGCCCAGGATGGACTGCTCGTTCTGCAGGTCCAGGAAGACCCCCTCCACCACCGCCGAGTCGCGGTAATAGATGGGTGCCACCTGTGCACGCAGACTGTCCTCCATCTGCTCGATGATCGAGTCCTGGTAATAGACCGGGAAGTCGTAGTCGGCAATGAGTCGGCCATAACGCCAAGGCTTGCCCAACTCATATTCGTAGCGGAAAGCATCTCTGTGCGGGAAGACATAGTCTATCAGCGCAATGGCAGCCACGATGAAGAGACCGCGTATGACGAGTTGCTGTATGGATAATTTTCGCTTGTTTTGCATGACATATTGGCACTTAGCTATCTAAAAGCGCGCTCCAAAGATACGATTTTTTGAGCAAAAATACACAGAGTATTGAATTATTTTATATATTTGCGCTTGATTTTAGACACAACACGCTACAAAACACTCTACTTAATGACAAAAAAGTGACGTTTCGGCGATGCTAATCCACAATCGAAACACATATACTCTTTATACCAAAAGACATGAATGAGAATAAAAACAATCCTCAGCCAGCAGAGGAGGTAAAGACTCTGCCCATCACCATCAAGAGTGACAATTTTGTCTTTGACAACGATGTCGAGTGGCAACGCACACCCGACCCAGGAGAGGTCTATCGCAAGGTCATGGCCTACAACGACAATCTGATGGTGGTCAAGGTGAAGTTCAAGGCCGGTTCGGTCGGCAACCTCCACAGCCACCCACACTGCCAGATTACGTACGTAGAGAGCGGCGCCTTCGAATTTACCATCAACGGCGTGACCAAGATAGTCCGCGCCGGCGACATGCTGATGAAGGAGCCCAACGTCGTCCACGGTTGCAAGTGCCTGGAGGACGGTATGCTCATCGATACATTCACCCCAATGCGCCGTACTTTCATCTGACCGATTGGGAAAGAATCATTAACCCCCATACCATTTTCCCCTAAAAAATGAAGCATTTAATCTTATCCACCCTCCTGCTGGTGCTGTGCAGCATCGGCTATGCACAGGTGAACCTGCGCGAGGGCATCGTCATCACATTGGTTGGTGACACACTGCATGGCGACATCGACTACCGCACCGACGCCATGAACGCCGAACATTGTTCCTTCAGACAGGATGGACAGTCCGAAGTCCGCACCTATCGTCCCGGCGAAATCTATGGTTACCGGTTCATCGACAATGGCCGATACTACGTCAGCAAGGAGGTAACCAATGAAAATGGCAAGAGCGAGATGTTCTTCCTGGAGTTCGTCGTGCGTGGCAAACTCAACCTCTACTACAAGGGCGATAACGTAGTGAAAGACATCTTCTACTTCGAAGATGAAAAAGGC
>JAILKE010000048.1 GCA_024694125.1 Bacteroidales bacterium | reverse complement strand
AATAACTACTAACTAATAACTCTTGATTACTGACTAATAACTAATAACTACTAACTAATAATTACTAACTATTAACTGATAACTAATAACTTATTCTTCGACTGTCTCAGTCGAAGAATATATATCCCATGATGATGGCGGCGATGATGCCGATTAGGTCGGCAGCCAATCCGTAGCCGGCGGCATAGCGGAAGCGCTTGATGCCTACTGAACCGAAATAGACGGCTAGAACGTACATCGTGGTGTCCGTCGCGCCCTGAATGATAGAGGCTATGTGTCCCTGGAAACTATCTACGCCGTAGTGCTCGAAGACATCGAGCATCATGGCACGGGCACCCGCACCGTTGAGCGGTTTGAGTATGGCACAAGGCAGGCCAGGGACGAAGTCGGTATTGAGCCCAATCGTGCTGAACACCCAGCCCAGGGCGTCGGTGATGTAGGTCAATGCGCCGCACTCGCGGAACAGACTGATGCCCACGAACATCGCTATCTGGTAGGGGATGATGGTGACTACGGTCTGGAAACCCTCCTTGGCTCCATCGACGAAGGTGCTGAAGAGCGGCACTTTCTTCACCACGCCCACCAGGAGGAACAGCATGATGCAACCGAAGAGCAGGATGTTGCTCACCAGGGTGGAGTAGAGTTTGAGGCTCGCCTCGTCCATCGAGGCAAACAGGTAGGAGAGACCGCCGATGAAGGCGATGGCACCCAGTATGAAGCCTACCAGTACGCGGTCAAAGTGTATGCGCTGCTTCATGCAGCACAGCAGCAGTCCGCCCAGGGTGGAACAGGCTGTGGCCAGCAACAGTGGCAGGAAGATGTCCGATGGATTGGCTGCCCCGTACTGAGACCTGTACATCATGATGGAGATAGGGATGATGGTCAATCCGGAGGTGTTCAGCACCAGGAACATGATCATCGCGTCGCTGGCGGTATCCTTCTTGCCGTTCAGCTCCTGCAGCTCCTTCATCGCCTTCAGTCCCATCGGGGTCGCTGCATTGTCCAGTCCCAACATATTGGCCGATACGTTCATCAGGATGCTGCCCTGTGCGGGATGTCCTGCCGGTATGCTGGGGAAGATGCGAGAGAAGAGCGGGTTGATGAGCCGCGAGAACTTGGCTATCACTCCGCCCTGTTCGCCTATCTTCATCAGGCCCAACCAGAAGGTGAGCACGCCCGTCAGACCTAAACATATCTCGAAGGCTCGTTGTGCTGCCTCGAACGTGGTATTCATCAATCGACTCCACACCTCGACATCTCCGGTGAAAGTGCCGACTATGGCCATGATAAAGGCCACTACAAAGAAGAAAAGCCAGATATAATTGAGCATAACGAGACCTTGCGGTGGGTTAATGTTTAAGGTTTAAGGGGTTATTGGGTTGTTCGGGTTAAAAGGTTATGGTTTAAGGGTTAATGGTTAATGGGAGTTTGTTGGGCCAATGGGTCGAGACTGCCTTATCGGGCTTCAATCAGACGATTGTATCGTCCCTTTCACTCCCCTTTTACTCCCATTTCACTCCCCTTCAATAACCTTTATTATTTTATTTTCCTGCAGCCTTCATGAGGCCGGCGATGACGGCGTGGTCAAAGCCCTCCTTGGTCATTTCGTTCAGGCCCTTGATGGTGATGCCGCCAGGGGTGCAGACCTTGTAAATCTCGGTGTCGGGATTGGTGCCGTTGTGCTCCAACAGGGCAACTGCGCCCAGGACAGTCTGGTCAATCATAGACTTGGCGACATGAGGGTAGAAGCCCAGTTCGATGGCAGCCTGCATGGCGGCCTTGATGTACTCGAATGCATAGGCGATGCCGCACGATGTGACAGCAGTGCCGGCAGCCATCAGGCGCTCCTCGATGACGATGGCCTGGCCCAGTTCGTCGAACATAGCTTTGGCCAATGTCTGGTTGGCCTCCTCGACGTTGGCGTTGAACGACATCAATGTAGGGCTCTGCTTGATAGCGATGGCGGTGTTGGGGATGACGCGTACTATCTGGAACTTCTCGCCAGCCAGCATCTTGTCGAGCATCTCGAAGGTGATGCCTGCAGCGATGCAGATGATGAGCGGGTTAGACTTGTGCAGGGCGGGGTAGATCTCCTCCATGACAGGTTGAACCAGCCAGGGCTTGACTGCGACGATGACGATGTTGGCATCGGTGGCGGTGGCCAGGTTGTCGGTCGATGTGTGAGCTGCAGGGACGTCGGCCGCTATGCCGTCCAGTATCTGCTGTGAGTGGTCCGATACGTAGATTTCGTTGGCTTTGATTACACTGCCGGTGGCGAGGCCGCGTGCTACGGCGCCACCCATGTTGCCTGCTCCGATAATTGCCAGTTTCATAGAGGTGATTTGTTTGTCGTTTAGTGTACGGGTGCTCTGAGTGGGCATCCGTGCGGGGTTATTTATGAATGGTGAAAATTATTTGCCAAACAGTTTGATGTTGATGTATCGCTTGGGGTGCGCCTTGATGTCGGCCACCAGGCTGTCTATGTCCGCCAGGGTACCCTCCAGCTGGGAGTGCAACTGGTCGCTGTTGATGAGTTTGCCGGCAGTGCCCTGCGTGTCGTTGAGTGCAGCGACGAGCAGGCTGACCGAGTCGAGTGTGGCATTGGCCTGGTCGATGAGCTGTTGTACCTGAGCCTGGCGCAGTTCGGCACTGAGGGTGTCGAGGTTGGCCGATGCATTGTCCACATTGTTCAATATAGAGGGCAACTGTCTGTTCAGTTCAGACAGCGTGCGGTCCAGCTTGTGGGTGAGGCCGTTGACCGCCAGCAGGCTCTCCTGCAGACGGCTCTCGTGCACCAGGACGTTGAGCCCCGTCAGTAGCGAGTCCACCTTGGGGAGCAGGGCCATCACGGCAGGCATCGCCTCGGCTATGCCGTCGGTCAGTCCTGCTGCCATACCGCCGCCCAGCAGTGTGTCGCCAGGGGCGAGTGTCTCGGTGCTCTGGCCCAGGGTGAGGTAGATGTTGCTGGTGCCGAGCAGGTCTGGCTGTATGATGGCCGATGTGCCGCGAGGCAGGCGGAGTGACGGGTCGAGGTAGAGGCCCAGCACGACGGAGTTGTCGTCGTAGTTATAGTGCATTGACCCGACGAAGCCGACGTTGTAACCGTTTATCTTGACGTGGCTCGATTCGGCTACGCGCTCCACGTTGGGGCTGACCATATAATATACAGTGCTGGTGTGCAGCTGTCCCTTGAGGAACTTGATGCCGAACACCAGTGCCACTATCGATACGATAGTCCATATACCTATCTTCAGTTCGTCTGCTTTCTTCATTTTTGCTTGATTCGAGTTTCGCTGTTGCTCAACTGCTTGATTTACGTCGATGGGGGAGTAATAGATGGGTTAACGTATGCGCTGACCCTGTGCGTCGAAATGTACGACAAAGGCGTCGTGGAACTTGGCGCGCACCTTCTGGATGTCGCTCTGCAGGTCGGCCTTGGTCGCACCCTCGCCGTATGTGTAGCGGTAGTAGCCGTTGGCCTCGTAGCAATAGACGGGCCACAGGCCGTTCAGAATCTTGTCACCACGCTTGAAGTGTGCCGTCGAACTCATGAACTGGATGCGGAAACATTCGCGTGCCGGTACAGTGGGGACGGGTGCGCCCACGGGAACTTCGGCTTGAGCCACGGCTTGCTGTACGGGCTTTGTCTGCTGCTGCACGGGTTGTGCCTGCTGTTGGACAGGTTGTGCCTGCTGCTGGACAGGCTGTGCCTGCTGCTGGACGGGTTGTGCCTGCTGTTGGACCGGCGTTGCCTGCTGCTGTACGGGCTGTGCCTGCTGCTGGACTGCCACCTGCTGGGTGGGCTGCGTCTGCGGTACGGTTTTCACAGTCTGGGCTGGTTGCGCCTGCTGTGCTGGTTGCGCCTGCTGTGCCGGTTTGGTCTGTTCCTCCAGGTCCTCCTGCTTGACGGTCTCACGTTCTATCTTGACCAGTCTCACGGGCTTGTGCGTAGTGCTCTTTGCCTGTGGAGCGGTTGTGGTCTGTTCCGATGTCTGGGCTGTGGTGCTGGCAGTCTCGGGCAGAGGCTGCGGCTCGCTCAGGGCTGGCAGCGGTGGAATCTCCTCGTCTGGGTCCGAGAGTTGGCGGCGCTTCCAGTTGTTGTGATATTGCTCGAAGCCCTTGTATATGGCCTGGGTGTAAATCACTTTGGCATTCTCGCTGTTCATGAATTTCTCCTCGGCGGCATTGCTCATGTAGCCCAGCTCGATCAGGATGGCGGGCATAGGGCTGTAGCACAGCACGAAGATGTTCTTCTGCTTGACGCCGCGGTCGAAAGCCTTGCTGCGGTAGTCGGACTGGCGCAGGGCGGACATGATGTTGTCCTGTACGTAGTGGGCCACCTCGAGGCTGTACTTGTTGTGCTTCTCGCGCTGCGTCTGGCACAGGATCTTGGTCTCGATGTCAACGGCGGTCTCGAAGTCGATTTGCTTACCGTCTATGTCCAGGTTCTCTCGTTCTATCATGGTGCGTTCGCGGATGCGCTTCTGCTCGCTCTCGCTCTTGCCCTTCAGTCCGGTGATGCCGAAGACGTATGTCTCGACACCCTTGGCGCGGCTGTCGAGTGCGGCATTGACGTGTATGCTGATGAAGAGGTCACCCTTGGCCTCGCGTGCTATACGGGTACGGTCCGGCAGGGTGGGATAGACGTCGGTGGTGCGGGTATAGACTATCTTGACATCGGGGTGGTTCAGCTCGATCATCTTGCCCAGTTTCAGTGCGACATTGAGCGCGATGGTCTTCTCGTCCTGTTTGTACTTGCGATGGGGTGTACCGATGTCGCCGCCACCGTGACCTGCATCGATCACGACAACGAACTGTGATGCTGCTGTAGCCGACAGTGGATATAGCAGCAGGATGGTAGCCAATATGAGGTAAAATCTAATGTAGCGACGCATGAAAAGTCCTTTTATGGTGCAAAAATAATGAAAAACTTGTACAACTCCAAATTTCTCTGTAAATTTGCAGCGAAAATAGGTAAATTTAACTCTCTTTAATTCAAATATATGGCTCCGAAACGCAAATTCGGCCTGTTAGGCCACCCTCTTGGGCATAGTTTCTCGCGACAATTTCACAACGACCGCTTTGCCCAGTTGGGCATTGATGCTGAGTATGAGAACTTTGATATGGAGGATATCGCCCAGTTGCCTGCCATGCTGCAGAATCAGCCCACTCTGTGCGGCCTCAATGTCACTATCCCCTACAAGCAGGCAGTGATGCAGTTCCTCGATGCGCTCGATCCCTTGGCCGAACGTATCGGTGCCGTCAATGTGGTGCGTGTGGAACATCTGACGGATGCTTCTGTACCGACCCGCGTGCCCGGTGTGCGCCTGACGGGCTATAATTCGGACATAGTCGGATTTACGGAGAGTCTGCGTCCCATGCTGCAGGGTACGGAACGACGCGCTCTGGTCCTGGGTACAGGCGGAGCCTCCCGTGCGGTCTTTGTCGCTCTGCAGGAACTGGGTATCGAACCTGTCTATGTGTCGCGCACTGCAGCCCCAGGCCGTCTCACTTATGCTGACCTCACTCCGCAGGTGATGCAGCAACATCTGGTCATCGTCAACTGCACGCCGCTGGGTATGTTCCCCAAGGTCGATGCCTGTCCAGACCTGCCTTACGAACTGCTCACTCCGCAGCATATCTGTTTCGACTGTGTGTACAATCCTGCCGAGACGCTCTTCATGAAGCGCTCCGCCGCTCAGGGCGCCCAGACTAAATGCGGTTATGACATGCTCGTCGGCCAAGCCATCGAGAGCTACCGTATCTGGACGAATCAGTAATACGACTAAAACGAAAAACTATTTTCCCCTATCTATTAGTTCGAGTCCGGTAATAGGTCTGCATAAGATGAGCGTAAGTGGAGCGTAAGAGAAATGTCTTACGCTCCACTTACGCTGAACGGTAGTTGGTCCATACAAAATAATACCCTTATAGTACCCGTGGAGTACCCGCGGGGTAGGGTCGCACTACTCGTGGCGATAGACCTTCTCGATGAGGTAGATCCATTGATTCTTGCCGCTATTGGACATGTTCTGGAAAGTCTTGTACAGTTCTTCGCACAGCTCGATCAGTTCATTGGCGTTGATGTCCTGGCTCTCGGCCTTCGGAATATAGTCGCGCCAACGTTGGATGCACTGTTCGAAAGACTCATCGTCGCGACTCCAGTCCGAGCACCATTGCATCAGTCGGTCATAATCCAGTCCCTGCACGAAGTCCTTCAGGAGCGAGAACAGGCGCGTCTCGGTCTTCTTGTCCAGATAGTAAGTCCTGCCGTCGTTGTTGCAACGTTCGACCTGGTTGCGGATATCGACCGTGAGCAGGTGCATCTCGTTGATGTCGTACAGTTTGTCGTCCGCATAGGAGGTCAGGCAGATGTCGGTCCACAGGTCGTCGGCCTCGTCGCTGTGCTGGCACAGGTAGATATAGATGTTGCGGGTCAATGCCTCGCGTTCCTGCGTGTCGGCCGCAACCTGCTCCTCGAGTGTATGGATGGCCTGCTGGATGTCGCATATCTCGCCATCCATTTTCACCTGCCGGGTGCCGGATTGGGCCAGGTCCTGCAGTTGGAAGAGGTCATTCACCTCGGCCTGGTAATGGAGCAACATCTCGCGGTTATGTTCCGTGATGGGGGAGGGAATCGGAGTAGCCAGTTCCTGGGCGTCGGGACGGTCGTGTATCAGCAGGGACATGCGGGAGAAGGGGACGAGGAAGTGGAGCGGATGATTCTGTTCGATCCACTGGGTCATGTAGGTCTCCAGGGCGGCGGAGTCGAGGCTGGGCAGATGGTCGAAACTCTTTTCGTCGTTCTCAAAGCACCATACGTAGCGTTGGTAGAAGATGCCCATGCGGTCCAGAAGTTCTGGTGTGAACCAGAGCATTGCGTCCTGGTTGGGGGCCGATGGTTGGGTGCCGGCGAACTGGGCTGCGAAGGCTACACGTTCGGCTAATGTGGGGTGAGAGTCGTGACTCTCGATGAGGGCGATGCGTGAGGGATGACGGTCCTGGTCCGTGTGAGGGGTCAACATCGGGCGGTCGAACGAGAGGCTGAATCCTTCATCCTGGGCCAGTGCCTGGTCAAACGCAGCATACCCCTGGAAATAGTGTGCGGCATACTGATGGCCGTCCAACACGAGGTTGTCCACCATGGACTGGTACTCGGTGTGACGGGCATAGAGCACTTCAATCTTGTACAACGCCGAGATATGGTTGTCACCGCCGGTCAACTGACAGGCCACGGCATCGGCCTCGAACTCCATGTAGCGGGACAGGCTGCTGCTGCGTACGTCGATGCGGTCATAGATGTGCGTCATCAGTCGGGTGAGCAATGACATGGGGCCACTGGCGATGTGGAAGAGCTGGTTGATCCAGGAATTGTTCTCGGCCTTGCTGCGGATGGCTTTCTCCCGCTGCTCCTTGGCATACCTGACCATCGTCTCGATGACCAACATCAGTCGGTAAGTGACGGAGCCGGCCTTCATCGACTTCTGCGAGAAGTGGCCGAACTCGTGCGCCAGTACCGACTTCAGTTCCTGTTGGCTCATGCCGTAGGCCAGGGGGACGCCTATCATCAGGTCCTTGCGTGTAGGGAGGAAAAGGGACCACAGGCTGGTCGAGTCGTAGAAGACGCTGGCATTCACCTGGTTGGTGAGATAGACGTGCTTGGGCATCTCGTTGCCGGTGCTGTGCGCCACGTCGCGTATCACCTCGTACAGGGCGGGACAGTCGCTCTGCTGTACCTCCATGTAGCCGGCATTCGTTGACTTGTCACGGGCGAAGAGTGGCTTGAACAGGCACCACGCCATCTGCAGGCAGAACCACCACATGCCCAACCACAGAATGAACAGCAGGAGGTAGGCCTTAGGACTGTGTACACGCGAGTGGGCGGCCAGTATATCGACCAGTTCGATGGTGACCCACGTCGCCCCAACCAGCAGTCCTATGCCCAGCAGGATGAGCAGTAAGTAGAAGATCAGGAACAATGCGACCTGTGTCCCCACGGTCGCCACTTCGGCACGGATGCCTTTCTCAATGTCTTGGATATTCATTTTTAGGGTTAGATTGTTACCAGATGTGAATATTGTCGGGGCGCAAAGTTACACATTTTTTCTCCATCGGACAAGTATATCCTCAGTTTTTTGATTCGGGCACAATAAAAAATGGGATAGAAGCCGATTGCCTCTGTCCCACATGGGTACGTTGTTCAGGACGACACTGAGTCCTGATGTCTGGTTGTCCTTCCGCTCTGGCCTTTTGGATGGATGTATCAATATGATTTTTTGGGGGGACGACGCCCGGTTACAATTGTACGAAATACTCGTGCAGACGGGTGTCGGACGTGAGTTCAGGGTGGAAGGCGCAGACCAGTTGTCGGCCCTGACGTGCCGCTACGATGTGTCCATCTACCTCGGCCAGGACCTGGACTGCAGGACCGACCGACTCGATGTAGGGCGCACGGATGTAGGTCATGGGGAACGAGTGACCTATCTCCTGGACATCGGCCACATGATTGAAACTGCCCAACTGCCTGCCATAGGCATTGCGCCGCACCTGTATGTCCATGGTGCCCAGGTGCTGGTCATCGAGCATGATCAACCCGGCACAGGTGCCCAGTACGGGCATGCCCTCCAGAATGGCCTGTCGGATGGGTTGGTACAACCCCTCGTCACGGATGATGCGCGTCATGGCGGTGCTCTCGCCACCAGGGATGATGAGCCGCGCCTGGTCATTGGTCCCTATGCTCTGGACATATTGCTGCCAGTCGTCGAGGTTGCGTACCTCCGTCGTCTCCACGCCCAAGCGTTGCAGCATCTGCTCGTGCTCGATGAATGCCCCCTGCAGGGCTAATACAGCTACTTTCATCTGATTGGTTGCTATGGTGATACTTACTTGCCGCGCTCGGCCATGAGCAGGGCTATCTCCTGTTCGTTGATGCCTACCATCGCCTCGCCCAGGTCCTCGCTCAGTTCGGCCAATATGGCTGGGTTCTGGTAGTTGGTCACAGCCTTCACGATGGCCTGTGCACGCTTGGCTGGGTCGCCGCTCTTGAATATGCCGCTGCCCACGAATACGCCCTCGGCACCCAACTGCATCATCAGGGCTGCGTCCGCTGGGGTGGCAACACCGCCGGCAGCGAAGTTGACGACTGGCAGTCGGCCATTGTCATGCACGTAACGGACCAGTTCGTAGGGGACGGCCAACTGCTTGGCTGCCTCGTAGAGTTCGTCCTCGCTCATGGACGAGAGACGGCGTATCTCGCTCTGCATCTTGCGCATGTGGCGTACGGCCTGGATGACGTCGCCTGTGCCTGGCTCACCCTTGGTGCGTATCATGGTTGCACCCTCGTTGATGCGACGCAGTGCTTCGCCCAGGTCCTTGGCTCCGCACACGAATGGAACCTTGAACTGACGCTTGTCGATATGATAGACATCGTCGGCAGGGGAGAGAACTTCGCTCTCGTCGATGTAGTCTATCTCGATCGCCTCGAGTATCTGTGCCTCGACGAAGTGGCCGATGCGGCACTTGGCCATGACTGGTATGGTGACTGACTCCTGTATGCCCTTGATCATCTTCGGGTCGCTCATGCGCGATACGCCGCCTGCGGCACGGATGTCGGCAGGAATGCGCTCCAATGCCATGACGGCGCAGGCGCCTGCTGCCTCGGCTATGCGGGCTTGTTCCGGTGTGGTCACATCCATGATGACGCCGCCCTTGAGCATCTGTGCCAACTGGCGGTTGAGTTGTGTTCTGTCTTCCATTGCTGTTCTTGTTTTTAGTGGCAGGCTATGCCCGCCGGATTCGTATTATCGGCCGCAAAGGTAAAGACAAAAGAAAAGAACAGCCAAATGACTGTTCTTATATTGTTAAAGATTGTTCCCGAATTGATAAATATCGCCCCATGCGCTGGGTCCGCTACTTGCGGTATTGGGATGGCGTCTGTCCCTCGATGTGACTGAACAGCCTGCTGAACTGTGCCTGCGAGGAGAAGCCCAGGTGGTAGGCTGTCTCCTGGATGGAGAGACCCGATCCGGTGAGCAGGACTTTGGCCTTCTGTACCAGATAGTCGTCGATGACCTGCTTGGGTGTGTGGCCCGATGCAAGGGCAGTGATCTGCGCGAGATAACGTGTGGAGATGTGCATCCGGTCGGCGTACCATTGGACCTCGTGTGCCACGGTATGATGTTGTGCCAGGAGGTCCAGGAAACTGTCATACAGGTCGGCTGGACGCAGTCTGCGGGGCGTGGCATCGGGCTGATAAACCACCTGATGGTGCATGTACTCGTGTGCACGGCTGACGGCCTGTTCCATATCGTCGCCCAGAGCCAGTCGCGCTGCTATCGCCGAGGACAATGCTCCGCTCACTCCGTGCTGCATCCATCCATCGACATTGTGGGACGAGAAGAACTGGGGTTGTGCCCCTCCATACAACAGGGCGGTCAGGCGGTCTGCCTCGAATCGTCCGCCTCGCATCAATATCCATTGCGGGCCGAGTTGGCTCAACTGCTGGGCTGCCTGCAACATGTCGCGGTCACTCTCTATGGCGCGGCCCAACAGCAGGGCAGCCTCGTTGCAGCGCACTGTCAGCAGCTCTGCCAGTGGTAGCAGGTGATTGCGCAGGGTCAATATGGCTTCGTCCGGTATCAAACGGGTGCCCCTCGCCGATAGTATGCCGGGATCGCAGACTATGTGCCGTATGCCTGCCAGTTCGCGGCGCAATGCCATGATGGTCTCTGCATCGCGCACCAGTCCTATCTTGGCAGCCGTCGGCCGGTATGACTGCAACAGCGGTTGAACCTGATTGACCACCAACTCTGTAGGTACATCGTGCATGACCAACCCCGTATGCTCGTTCAGTACGGACAGACACGTCACTGCCGTGATGGCCCTGCAGCCCATCGAGGTGATGGTCTGAACGTCGGCCTGTATTCCGGCGCCTCCGGTTCCGTCCGATCCGGTTATGCTGAGGACTGGGGGTAGTAGCATGGTGCGAGGGTTGTCAGGTTTTTGGGGGCTATTATTGCTATTGTTCCTATATCCTCTATGGGGACTATAGATTGTACATTACCATTGTATAGGTGCGATGCCGTGTTGCTGCAGGTATTGATTGGTGCGGAGGAAGTGTCCATTGCCGAAGAAACCACGGTAGGCTGAAAGTGGCGATGGATGGGCTGATTCGAGTACCAGGTGTCTGGTATGGTCGATGATACGGCTCTTCTGTCGGGCATAACCGCCCCAGAGGAGGAAGACGATGTGCTCGCGCTGCTGGGACAATGCTGTGATGGCGGCGTCGGTGAAGGTTTCCCACCCTTTGCCCTGATGGCTGCCCGCCTGTCCTGCCTGTACGGTGAGGGTGGCATTGAGCAACAGTACACCCTGATTGGCCCAATGGGTCAGGTCTCCATTGCGAACGGAGTAGTCGAGATGGTATTCGTCGCTCAGTTCCTTGTATATATTGACCAAGGATGGCGGTACCTGCACTCCGGGTTGTACCGAGAAGCATAGTCCGTGCGCCTGGCCTGGTTCGTGGTAGGGATCCTGACCCAATATGACTACCTTGACCTGGTCAAAGGGGGTTCGGTTGAATGCCTCGAATATCTTGCTGGCTGGTGGATAGACCACGCTCTGCTGATATGCCCGTCGGACATAGTCTGTAAGCAGTTCAAAATAGGTACTGTCAAACTGTGGCTGCAGTATCTGCCGCCACGACTCTTCAATCTTTACAGTCATAAATAATCAGGGAGAAAAATAGTGACCTCGGTGGGATTCAAACCCACGACCTTCAGAACCGGAATCTGACGCTCTATTCAGCTAAGCTACGAGGCCTTTGTCTAAAAAGCGGTGCAAAGATAAATACTTTTTTGTTAAAATGCAAATATTGTGCAATAAAAAAGTGCTGTGGACCGCTTTTTAATGTTGTGTAGGTGTTCTAAATTATTTGACTATAATAGTATATGGATGTCGTTGAGCCTCATCTGGAGACTCGGCGCGGTGCTTGTCATTCGGCGATGGAGAACTTGGCGAACTTGAGCAGCAGGGTCTTGTCTTCGCCTATGGAGGAGAAGTGTACGATGATGCGAGCACTGTCGTCCTGACCGGATAGGCCGGTGATGACGCCCTGCCCGAATCGCTCATGCATTATCTTGGTGCCCGACGTGAGAGTGCGACCGTTGTATATCAGGTGCGTGGGTGACTCGAGTGCCTCCTGCCGGACTGCAACTTTGCGCGGACTACCGAAGTCGAGCGGTGAGACATGTCCGTTGGTGGCTCGCGTAATCCTTGGTTGTGGGGCATCAGCAGATTGTTGCGCCGACATAGGACGTTGCTGCATAGGGGCAGAGTGTTGCTGCAAGGGGGCAGACCGTTGCTGCAAAGGGTTTGCCTGTCGCTGCGATGAGGAACGGCTGTATGAACCGGAACCGTAGGAATTGGAGTACGCACCCCCACTGTAGGAATCGCCGTACGAGCCGAATGTGCCACCGCCAGTCCGTCCATAGTCACTGACTTGAGTAGAAAGGCCTCCCTCGCGCTGCAGGTATCGTGAATCAATGTCACGAAGGAAACGTGAGGGACGGCAGGCTTCGCTCTTGCCATTGCGGAAACGGCTTGTGGCATAGGAGAGGAAGCAGTTCTCCTCGGCGCGAGTGATGGCGACATAGAAGAGTCGGCGTTCTTCCTCGACCCCCTGCGGTTGGTCAAAAGACATATCGGAGGGCAACAACGCCTCCTCGACGCCCACTACAAAGACGTTCTTGAACTCCAGACCCTTGGCCTGATGTATGGTCATCAGTGCAACATAGTCACGTTCGGGATCGTCGCGTGTCGGGTCAGGCTCATCGAGAGATATGGTCGATAAGTAGTCCGTGATGCTGAGTTCTCCGTTGCCAGCTTCGCGATGCTCGATGACGGCTGTCTGGATGGAATCGACCAATTCCTGCACATTCTCTTTCTTCGACATTCCTTCGACGGTGACGTCTCCGTCCAGTATCTCGTTGTAGCGGAATCGGCGTATTGCCTCCCGTACAGATTCATAGACGTTGTTGACTTGGGCAAATGCCATACAGTTATCTACCACGTCGCGCACACGTACCAGCTTGCCCTTGGTGCCACTGTTGACCGCTACGTAACGGTCTGGGTCGGCACAGACCTCGTAGTACGAGAGCAGTTGCTGCTGACGGTTGGCCTCGGCTACAGCTTGCCCTATCTTGCCGAGTGTGGTATCGCCGATGCCGAATGGACATTCCTTGATGACGCGTTTGAGCGCCTCTTCATCGGCGGGATTGATCATGATGCGCAGCATGGCTATCACATCCTTGACCTCCTTGCGTTGGTAGAAAGATACGCCACCGAAGATGCGGTAGTCGATTGTCTGACGGCGCAATGCTTCTTCGAGTGTGCGGCTCTGAGCATTGGTGCGGTACAATATGGCGCAGTCGCGATAGCCGTAACCCTCGTCATGCAGGGAATTGATGCGCTGCACCACCTGATAGGATTCCTCCAGGTCGGAGTAGCATCCCGTCAGTCGGAGCAATGAACCTCGTTCCTTTTCGCTGTAGATGGTCTTTCGGATCTGTTCGCGGTTTTTCGCAATGAGGCTGTTGGCAGCTTCTACGATGTTCTGCGTGCTGCGGTAGTTCTGTTCCAACTTGAACAGTTTGGTGCCCGGAATCTCTTCGCACAGGCCTAGGATATTGCGTATGTTGGCTCCGCGGAAGGAGTAGATGGACTGCGCATCGTCGCCCACTACCGTGAGGCTGTGGTGAGAACGTATCAATTGTTCGACGATGAGGTGCTGTGCCCTGTTCGTGTCTTGGTACTCATCGACCAATACGTACTTGAAGTAGTTCTGATAGAATTCCAGTACGTCCGGATGATCTCGGAAGAGGATGTTGGTATAGAGTAACAAATCATCGAAATCCATCGCTCCTGCCTGATAGCAGCGATTCCAGTAACGTTGGTATATCTCGCCCAACAGCGGTCGCTTGGCCTGGGCATCGAACAACATCAGTTCGCGGTTAGCCAGGTACATGTTCGGAGTGATCAGGTTGTTCTTGGCATTACTGATCTGTCCGTGTACTGAATTGGGCTTATATACCTTGTCATCGAGCGCCATCTCCTTGATGATTGCCTTGATGAGGCTGCGCGAGTCCTGTTGGTCGTAAATGGTAAAGTCCGACTTGAAGCCGATACGTTGAGCCTCACGGCGCAGTATGCGGCAGAAGAGTGAGTGGAACGTGCCCATCCACAGACGTCGTGCACCCTGGCCGCCTACCAGTTGCTGGATACGGTTCTGCATCTCGGTAGCAGCTTTCTTGGTGAAAGTCAGTGCGATGATGGAATCGGGTACGTAGCCATGCTGCAGCAGATAGGCAATCTTGCAGGTGAGGACGCGAGTCTTGCCCGAACCGGCACCCGCTATGACCAACTGCGGGCCGTCGCAGTACTCTACGGCGGCCCTCTGTGATGGGTTGAGTGAATCTAAGTAATTAGTATTCATCCGATGTGATATGTAACTCTTATATTCGCTTTGCTACTGAAATAATGTTGTGCAATTGCGGCTGATGTGAAAGAAAGTTGTGCAGTTGCGGTAGATATGAAATAATGTTGTGCAATTGCAGTTGATACATTAGAACTTCAGACCGATGGTGACATCCCATACCAGATTGCGGGAAATCATGTCGCAATGGGTAGCCTTGACTGCACCGTATTGACTGTCGTCGGTCATAGTAACAACGCCTTGGCCTGTAACTTGATAAACTGCATCGGTTGTCGGGAACATGGCAATCTTCTCGTGCATTACGCGGTCCATGAACGACAGGTCAATGTGCCACCAGTCACCGTGCCAGCCCATACCTGCGGTATAGAACTGCTGCGTTCCGAGCAGACTGTAGTTCGGTTTGGTCGAGCTGTCGAAGAGCAATGTGTTGTCGTCGCCATAGTAACCATTGTGCCATGCGCGTGACATCTCGGGATGATCGTAGAGTTCGTCCTTGTAGGGCGATGTACGATAAGCGAAACCAGCACGGAGGCTGAAGTGGTCTGTGACGCGATACTCACCACCCACCTTGTAGGTGAGTTGGGTACGGTTGTAGTCCTTGAACATATCATTGAGGGCATCGAAACCACCGTTTCCATCGTCCCAGTCTTCATCGTTAGACTTGAACTTCTGTGTAGCGAAGTCCTGCATATCCACCTCGATGCCGACCAATCCACGGCGGGCAATGACCCATGCCGAACTGAGTTGCAGTTGCCATGGAGAGTAGTAGCGGTACTTGAACGAATAGTTGTCACCACCCGTAGGTTTGGTGTTATCAGCGTCCGTCTGCATGGTGCCATTGTAGATGTCCTCCATCTTGTACCATATAGGAGTGTGGGCTGCAATGCCGATGCGCCACATGTCAGTGGGCTTGTACAGCAAACCTGCCTTGAGACCAAAGCCGGTGCCCTTGCTTTCCAGGTAGTTGAAGTATTGGGTATATGAACCCATGTAATCCTCCTTGTAGTCCTCGTCAATCTCGGTATCGATTCTCGAGTTGAGATCATGAATGGTCATGGTGAGACCCGCATAGAGACGGTCACTCCAGTTGGCCGACAGGTTCAGGTTGTAGGCATCCTGTCTGTTCTGTTCGGTCACATACATGCGCTGGTAGGAAGAGAGATTCTGTGCCTCGTCGAAACTGATTACACCATCGTTGAGCGAATTTCCGTCAGCATCCTTCTTGGCATCGATGGCGTATGTATCCATTGCATAGAGTACACTCAATGGGATGCTGCCGTTGTTCCAAGCTTCATCAGATGTGAGGTATTCGGGATTATTGTATTGTCCCAATACCATGAGGGTATTGTTGGCACGGTTAGACAGATATTGGCCGAAGGAACTGGTCGGGTAGTTGAGTATCATCTGATACTTGCGGCGCAGACCCTCGTTGTGGTTGTAACCGGCACCGATGTTGAAGTTGACCAGGTGCTCGCCGTCCGTCTTGAACGACAGGACGAAAGAGAAGTTTGACAACGAGCAATCCGATTTCTTGTTGTCCGTATCAAATGTGCCATTGACCTTGCTGTGAGCAAAGGAGAGGTTCGGTGTAAACGAAATCTCGTTGGTACCGCGGTAGATACCCATACCTGCGGGGTTGTCGTTCATGGCCGATGGATCGCCGCCCAGGGCACCGAACGCTCCGCCCATAGAACGATAGCGGGCTGTGCCGGCTATGTTCGTGCTGCCGAAGCGGACTGCGTCAACGATGGCCTGTCCGTAGGCAGCTGACATGCATAACATGCCAAACACTGGAAGTATATATTTTTTCATCTCTGTAGAATGCTTCGATTAGAAACTCAATGTGACTTAAAGTAGTGATTACAGCGTCAGGGTGGGCCGATTATCTACGGCCACCACGACTGCCACCTCCACTGCGGCTGCCGCCACTGGAACCACGGTTGCTGCCACCGCTGTAGCTGCTGCTTGAACTGCGAGTGCTGCCACCGCTGTAGCTGCTGCTTGAGCTGCGGGTGCTGCCACCGCTGTAGCTGCTTGAACTGCGGTTGCTGCCACCACTGTAGCTGCTGCTTGAACTGCGGTTGGAGCTTCCGCTGTAGCTACTTGAACTGCTGCTGCTTGAGCGGTTCGACGAGCGGTAGGTAGAGTTGCTCGATGAACTGCTGCGTGTAGATGCGCTGCGGTTTATGTTGCTGCGAGTGGTATTGACCGAGCTGCTGCGGTTGGTAGTGGATGCACTCTGTGTGGTGGTCGAGCCACTGCGATTGACGGTCGAGCGGTCGGTCGAACCCGAGTAGCTTGAGCTGCGGTTGGACGATGTGCCGCGGTTGACCGATGTAGCGTTGGAGCTGCGTGTCACCGTGTTGCCTGCAGCCGCCGTCTGGCGTGTGCTCATGTTGTTGCCACGTGTAGAGAGGTTGCTGGCACTGCGGTTGGTGGCCGATGCACTGCGAGTGACCGTACCGGTGCTGCGATTCACACCACTGCGTGTAGCGCCGCTGCGATTGCCAGCCACGCCGCTGCGGTTGGTCGTAGTGCTGACCATCTGGCGACTGCGGTTAGATGCCATCTGACCAGAGCGGTTGGTCGTGCCGGCATGGTAGCTGCGGTTGCGGTTGGCGCTCGCCAATGTGGTACGCGAACCATTGTTTACGCCACGGCGGTTGGAGTAGTAACCACCCATGTTGTTGCGGGCACCGCGGTTGACAGCGCGGTGATGACCGTGACCATGGTGGGCATAGTGATGTCCGTGGTAGTGACCGTAGTGCGTGGGGTGAACCCAGTAGTTGCCGTAGTAGTGAGGGTAGGGGCGATAGTAGGGCGAGTACCAGCCGCCGTACCAACCGGCATAGTAGCCGTAGTCCCAGCCACCCCACCAGCTACCGTAATGGAAGCCGAAGCTTGGGGTCAGATACCACCATGGGTCCCATACGCAGTAGTCCCAGTAGAATGGATCATAGTATGCAATGTCGTACCATGGAGAGTAGGCATAGAAACAGAACCGAGGATTGTGGAAGCGGCGGATGCGGTCGCTCAGATTGTAAGCCTCGACCACGTAGAGCGTGTCGTGCACATATTGAATCTGGCTGACAGGTTCCTCCACCTTGACGTTTTCTGCCAATGTGTCTTCTAACTGTAGGGGTTGGTTGGCGGGACCGCGACGGTTGTATTCGTCAATGTCCCAGTCATTGTTAGCAGTGGTGCTCCATGTCTCAATGTCGGCAGGCTCCTGCTCTTGAGCTATGGTGGCTTTGACCGAGCTCTTGGCACGTTGGGAGTCCTTGCTGCTAAAGTAGATGTCGTCCTGTGCGCTGAGGCCAGCGACGCAAGTCAGGCTCATCAATGAGAGAGCGAGACTGATTTGAAGCATCTTTTTCATAGTTGTACTGTTTTAGGTTTTATGTTAAGACCAAAATTGCCTTACATGGTTTAATTTTGGCCAACAAAAAACGTTTTTCATCGATGGATAACATTTTTTGTCTAATTTGGCAACAAAGATAATGAAAAATATTGTATCTTTGCACAATACATGATTAAATTAACCATTTTTGATACTTTTTTGATACAAATAGCATTGTTTTTATAGCAGAAATGCACAAATTACAACGGAAATGAATTATATCGAAGTGAAATTAGTTCCGGAGCCGATGAGTGAGGATGTAGCTGACGTGATTGCAGCACTCATTGCTCCCCTTGGGTTCGATAGTTTTACCACGGAACAGGATTGCCTGAAGGCCTACTGTCCGCAGAATCGTTTTGATGACAAGGCGCTGCAGGAGGTGCTGGACAATATTCCATTGCCCGATGTGACAGCCAAGTGGGTGGCCGAAGTGGTCGAGATGGAGAACTGGAATCAGGCATGGGAGGAGGAGAACACACTGACACCCATTGCATTCCGTGACCAGCAGATAGTGATTCATCCCCACATGTCGTTCGGTAGTGGTCATCACGAGACCACGTCGCAGATGCTCGATGCCATCAGCCGTTACTTCGAGCGACGGGGAGCTGCCTCTACTTCCGTACTCGACATGGGAACAGGCACCGGAGTGCTGGCGATAGCGTGTGCCCTGTGCGGTGCGCAGGTCCGTGCCATAGAAATCGAGGACTGGGTAGCGGACAATGCCCGTGACAATGTCCTGGCCAATGACATGGCTGGCCATGTGGTGGTCGATTGTGGCGATGCCTCGTTGCTGGCCGATGGACGTAAGTACGACCTTGTATTGGCCAACATCAACCGCAATGTACTGTTGGCCGATATGCCAGCCTATGTCGCCGACATGAAGGCAAAAGCCACCCTGCTGATGAGTGGCTTCTACGAGGAGGATGTTCCCGCCATACGTGAGCGAGCCGAGCAACTCGGCCTGCGATATGTGGAGCACCAGAGCCAGAACAACTGGGTGGTCATCCGGTTCGAGCGGTAAATGACCTGCAGATAAAAAAGATTGGGGCGCGCGGTAACCACCGTGCGCCCCATTCTGTATAGTGAGGTAAGGAACATCTGGAACATCTGGAATCTTTAGAATCTTTAGAATCTCTAGAATCTCTAGAACATCTGAAATCTCTAGAACATCTATTTCCTCCAGCCTTTCCCTTTAGTACTTCTTGCCTTGGGCATCCATGCGCTTGTACCAGGCTTCGCGCTCCTTCTTCAGGTCGTAGCCGCGTTTGGCCAGGTAGTTGTTGATGCGGCCCTTGTACTTGCCGAAGACCTCATGTTTCTTCTTGCTCGATTCAGCGTCGAGGGCCAGTTCGCGTGCCTCCTTGAGCCATGCCAGAATCTGCACCTTCTCCTCCTCCTTGAGCGTAGGAATCATATCGACTGTAGCATCGTATGTAACCTTGACCACACCCATGGTGATGCCGTCCTTGACCTGTTCCACCTGGGCGTCGTCCAGGTAGAGGCTCAACTTGGCGCCCAGGGCGAAGTGCGAGCGGTACAGCTTGCTGTCGCATACGGCGTTGGCCGTAGGCTTGGTGGCAGGGTCCTTCTTGAGCGAGTCACGGTCAGCGTAGATGTCGTTCAGCTCGAAGTAACGGTTCGCCACTACATTGCGTACCGCATAGTACTTGACCGAATCGGTGAACTCTACAGCCGAGATGTTCTTACGTACGCGGCCCAGGATGACCTTGACGTAGGCCGTGTCGCGACCTTCAGCCTTGAGGGGCTCGATAGCCATGGCTGCCGATTCAGGTTGCGACTGCGCCTCGGCCCCGAGGGGGCAGAGGCCCAGCAGCATGGCAGCGCCGATGGCCATCAGAGAGAATTTACTTGATGCCATAAGCCTTGAGAGTATCGAAGTTATTAGCCAGGTTGCGCCAATCGATGCGGATGTTGGTAGGGATACCGTTGATCCACTTCTCGATGTTGGTGTAACCATCGCCGTTGATGTCGCCATTGGCGTCGCTTGGGTCGTTAGGGTTCAGACCGTTGGCAATCTCCCAGTCATCGGGCATACCATCACCGTCCGAGTCCTTGCGTGGTTCGCCCTTGTACTCAGGGTAGCCACCCATCTGGCGTGGGTCGTTGATGATGCCCAGCTTGTAGCTGTCCTTGCCCATGCGGCGATACTTGAACGAACCGTCCTCAGCCTGCGACTTAGGAGCCAGACCGCTCACGTCGCCCTGATACTTGATGGCATCCTTGACGTAGTAAGGCTGCTTGGTGCGAACCTCCTCGATGATGTGCTGATCGACGATGTCGCGGCTTGGAACCGTGGCGCCGGCGTTGTCCAGCACGTAGTCATAGGCCTCCTGTGCAGACAGGATGTGCAGCCATGGCATTGGGGCAGGACGGGTCTGACGCATGTAGCTGGCGTGGTCGAAGTCGCCCTCCTTGCAGTTGTCGTTGCCCTCGACCTGGATACCGCCGTTCCAGTTGTCGGCAGTGATCTCGGGGAATCCCTCCATGATGTTACCCTCGGCAAAGACGCGGCCATACACATGGCGGTCCAGCTTAGAGCGGCCCGATTCTGGCTTCAGGATACGGTGTCCGACAGGAGTGTCCTTAGGAGTGGCAGGACCTGGCTTGTAGTAGTTGTTGATCATATTGAACTGTGCCGAGTAGTCGCCACCGTCCGATGAGCGGTGTACCCAGTTATAGACCACATTGTTGACAAAGTTAAATACACCGTTCCAACCGATGGATGGGTTACGGCCAGTGTTGCAAGCCCAGAGGTTGCGGATGAACGCGGCGTTCTCGCCACCCAGGGTCGAACCGAACGAGTGGTTGTAGGTATCGAGAGCCTTGGCCGATATGGTGTTCTGGATAGTTACATTGACGGTAGGGTACTTGCTGGCTTTGTTCTGGTACTGACCTTCGCTCTCGTCGTACATGTGGCGGTAGAACGAGATGTTCTCGTCCAATCCCCACTCGCACGAGCAGTGGTCAATCATGATGTTGCCGACAGGGTTGCCGCCGAAGCTGTCCTCGCGGTGCTCCACGCCAGTCTCGCCACGGCGGAAGCGCATGTGGCGTACGATGACGTCGTGCGTATTGACAGCAAATGACTCGCCTGCGATGCAGACACCGTCACCAGGAGCGGTCTGACCTGCTATGGTGATGTATGGAGCGCGGATGTTGATAGGAGTCTCCAGGCGGATGATGCCGCTCACGTTGAAGACTACGATACGGGCGCCGCCGGTCTCACATGCCTCGCGGAATGAGCCAGGACCACGGTCATTGAGGTTGGTGACGACGAGGACCTTGCCGCCACGTCCACCGAAGGTGTACATACCGCCGCCCTCGGCACCTGGGAATGCAGGAATATCGGCCTGAGGCAGGTCATATGGACGATGTGCCCACTGTACCCAGGGGCGACCGTGCTTGGACTCCTCCTGAATGATAGGGAGAGCCTTCTGCCATGCCAGGTTTGACATAGAGTCTTCGTAAACCTCCTTGTCGTGCCACTTCTTGGCAGCCTCGGCAGTCTGCTGAGGGTACTGGGCGAAGAGAGAACAAGAGGCTGTGGCAAGGATAGCCACTGCACTGATTTTTTTCAACTTCATAATGTGCTTTATTAAAATGGGAGAATTAAATAATATGGAATGGATAATCCTGAATTATAAATGAGGATATTCTTCTATACAATATCTTTGGTCTCGGGTTCAATCTATAGTCTCGTGGAGCATCACGCTGCGTGGAGATTTTGGATTATTGCCAATTAAACTATGCTCCGGTCAGGGAGCATAGTTCAATCAGATATAGGTAGGCGGAGGGGCCTCCGCGGTTTACTTCAGTGGGTCGAAGGTACCATTGGCACCACCGTTGTTCGAGTCTTCCCAGCCGATGGTCTGTTCCAAGCCAGAGTCCGAGGTGAGTGCGCCCTGAGGCAAGCCGAGCAGATAGTACTTGGCGAAGTAGTGCATGTACTTAGGCGTATTGTTCGAGTCGTATGCGTCGCCCTTCTTCAGCTTGCGCACGAAGTACTGCTCGTAGAACTCCTTGAGCGTCTCCTGCTGCGAAGTGAGTGACTGAGTGAAGTCCATCGATACGAAATCCGTCATGTAGTCCAGGTCACCAGGCATTTCGCTGTAACCGGCATCAGCAAGTTCGTCAGGCATCTCGTCTGGGGCAATGCCGTGTGCACGGAGGGTATCTACCAGGTTCATGAACTTGATGAGAGGGTCGGAGCCCTTGGTCGTTGAGCCATTGCCCAGGCCGTCACGCAGGCGGAACTCCATGTTCTCGCGGCGCTGGCCGTTGAATTGCTTGAAGCCCAACCATGTGCAGGTATTGCCGTCCCATCCAGTCAGTTTCCAGCTGTCAGGACAATCCTCAATCTCGGAGAAGTTGGCACCACCGTCGAAGAGCAACCAGCGGCGCATGTCGTCGAATCGCTTGCCCTCGTATGCCAGCTCGATCATACGTTCGTACAGAACGGCCGACATACACTTCTGCTGTGAGCTGGTGATTTCGTCCAGGCCCTCAGCTCCGGCAGCATAACCTGCACGCTGGCGAATCTGCTTCAGGTAGCTGGCAGCCTCGTCCAGATTGCCGGCGCCGGCGCAGACCTCGGCCAGGTTGAGCAGTACCTCGGCATAACGCAGTTCGATGTATGGAGCAGCCGAATAGACGAATCCGCTCACAGTGCTCGATGCCGACCAGTTGGCGTAGAGAGGAGATGTGTTGACGTCGTAGTCATCCGTACGCTTGCGCACATACATACCCTTGCCATTGGCCAGGAGGTTGTCGCCGAAGTAGCCGGACTTCTGTACGTTGGCGCGGTCATCGTTATTCTCGTACCAGCAGTAGTTCCACAGCACGTAGTTGTGACCCTTGTCATACGACGGATTGTCTGCGTCGGCCAATGTGGCATCGCCGTCGAAGGCCCAACGTGCACCTGGGAAACCGAAGGTGCGGTAGAAGCGTGGGTCGCGGTTCATGAATGGATACTCCTTGTTGTAGGCGCTGTCCGATGTGGAGAGCAGCGTGTAGGTGCCGGTCGATGCAGGAATCTTGCCGTCGCTCATAGGGAAGAGGTCCACCAGCATGGCCGATGGAGCCAGACCCGAGCCGGAAGTATTCTTAGGACGGATGGAGCGCTCCCAGGTGTTGTTCTTCTGTGTGTCGCCGCTCTGGATGGTGTTGTAGAGGGTGACGAAGAGAGCCTCGGGGTTGAAGGTGCTCTGGCTGAATGTAGCAGCGAAGTCCGAACCATTCACGTTGGTGCTGGTCTGGTACAGACCGTAACCCAGAGAGTTGATGGTCTGCAGGTCGTTCAGCATCTCGGTGTATGCATTGGTCCAGCGGGACTGGTCGTTGGCGCGGTTGAAGATAGGGCTCGCCCACAGCAGCAACACGCGGCCCTTGAGCGCCAGAGCAGTACCTGCGGTGACACGGCCCCAGTTATCGCCGACGGCCTCGAAGGTGCCCAGCTCCTCGGCAGCCAAGTTCAGGTCACTCACGATGAAGTTGATGCACTCCTCGGTGGTGGCGCGGGTGTAGTGTGACTCCTCGAGAGGTTCCTCGACGGTGGTGATGATGGGCACACCGCCGTACCACTTGACCATCAGGTAGTAGCACCATGCGCGGAAGAAGTGAGCCTGACCCAGGAACCATTTCTTCTCGTCGTCCGAGAGTGAACCCTCAGTGACGCCCTTGATGACGTCGTTGATGTTGCGGATGCGGCCCCATACGCTGGCCTGGATATTGTTCGACTGGTTGTGGAAGTAGTCAGGCGCAATGTTGCCCGACATGATGAACATCTCAGCATCAGGATCGACGAACGAGCCGAATCCCGAATACTCCTCGGTCGATTTGGACTGATTGTCCGACGAGCCGTTCGAGGGGTAGTTCCAGGTGTCACCCGACACTGCTGTAGGCAGACACCATGAGTAAAGGTCATCTATACGGCCCAGGGCACCCTCATAGTAATTGTATATGTCACCGTTGACATTGTCGTAGTTCTTCTTTTCGGTCAGGAAAGAATCATCGCAAGATGCAGCGAGAGCCAGACAAGCCACCGACAGTGAGACTTTGTATGTTAATTTTTTGTATTGCATAGTTGTAGAGTGTTGAGTTTAGAAGGTCAGATTCATACCGATGGTCCACTTGCGCAGTGTAGGGTAGCTGCCGTAGGTGGTCATCTTGCTCATGAACTCGTCCGGATAGTCGTTGCAGAACTCAAGCAGGTTCTGGCCGGTTACGTTGAATCGCAGACCGTCTATGTTGTAGCGCTTGAGCCACTTGGCAGGAACGCGATAAGCCAAAGTGACGCGGCTCAGGCGGACAGAGTTGTTCTTGACGCGCCAGAAGCTGGATGTCACGGCGTTGACCGACGAGTATGCCAGGTTAGGATACTTGGCATCGCGGTTCTCCTTGACTACGAGGTTGCCCGATGCATCATATACATCCTGATATGAGTACATGTCCTCGACCTTCCAGAACGAAGGCAGGTTGGCTGTCTCGATACCGTCGCCCGTCTTGAGAGCGGCGCCAGGGATGGTGGTGTAGCTGCCCCATGATGCACTGAACTGTCCAGTGACGGAGAGGTCCTTCCATGTGACTGAGAAGTTGGTGGTGAAACCGTAAGGGTTGCTCGAACGGTTGGACAGACAAACCTGATCGTCGTCAGCATCCACTATGCCGTCAGGACCTGCCGCGCTGCCGTCAGTCTGCTGTGCGCCACGCACATCCTTGTAGATGAGCATACCTGGACGGACCTTGTCCTTGGTCATACCCATGTACGATGTGATGCCATAGCGGTCGAAGTACTCCTCGATGTCCTGGAATGAACGGAACATGCCGATGCACTGCATACCCCACAGACCGACATCCGAGCGATGGTTCTTGGTAATCTGGCGATAGAGGTTCTCGGTCTCCCAGTCCATGTTCAGGACCTTGTTGTCCGAGTAGCCGGTGTTGACGCTGACCTTGTACTTCCAGTCGGTGCCGATCTTGTCAGCCCAACGGATGCCGACCTCGACACCGTAGTTGTTGGTCTCGCCGATGTTGAGGGCTGCAGTCTGGGTACCGATCACGGTCGATACGGAGCGAGTCAGGTTGAGCAACATCTCACGATTGTGGATGAAGTAGTAATCGACGTTGAATGCGAGGCGGTTGGCCAATGTATTGAAGTCGATACCGAAGTTCGTCTTGTACGACTTGTCCCATGTGACGTCGCGGTTGACTGCTGAGTTGTTCTTGTTGATGGTGATACGGTTGCTTGACTCGTTCAGGATACCCTCGCCGAAGACTGGTCCGCGGTTGGCGTCCTGGGCATAGACCTGCATCCACTGCCATGCAGCGGTGTTGTCACGACCGGTCAGACCCCAGCTGGCACGCAGCTTGAGGAAATCGACCCACTCATTGTCATTCAACCATGATTCCTGGCTCATTACCCAGCCGCCGCTCATGGCAGGGAAGAAGCCCCACATGTTCTCGGGGGCGAACTTGGTCGAGGCATCGCTACGGAGCAGGAACTCGAAGAGGTACTTGTTGTTGTAGGCATAGTTGGCACGACCGATGTAGGACATCGAACCAGACTCACCGCGCTTGAAGGTGGTAGTCTTGGTATTGCCTTCGGCCGAGTTGGACTGACCCGTGGTGAATGGATATGGGTCACTGACCATGCCGTACAGGTATTCGTTCTCAGCCTCGCTGCGCTCTATGCTGAACAGGGCACCTACGTGGTGGTCGCCGAAGTCGCGGCCGTAGTTGAGCGTGAAGTTGAGCTGATAGTTGTCCGTACGGTTGGTGGCACGGCTCAGGAAGGATGGAGAACCATTGGATACGGCTACCTCCTTCATGTTATCTACGCTGTACAGGTAGTCCGTCGTGTAGAGGTCACTGCCCGTAGGGGTGTAGAGGTGTTCGGCCGAACCGAAGCGGTTGACCATCTGATAGACCGTGTAGTCGGTGCCGTACTGATTGTCCTTGCTGGTGTTGATGCTCTTGCTGTAGTTGATGCGAGCGGTCAGACCTTTGAGTGGCTCCCAGAAACTGAAGTCGAGGTCCATCGAACCGCTGACGGTGAAGTTGCCAGTCATGGAGTTCGAGTAGTCACCGTTGTTGCGCAGCTCGGAGAATGAGTAGTTCTGGTTGGTGGTTTCCTGGTTGTTCGATACACCGTAGGCGCCCACTGCATAGCCGTTGACATACTCAGGGATATAAGGCAAGTGGGTGAGGAGCAGGTTGTAGTCCTTCTCATCGCTGGTACCGCCCACCTTGACCAGCGGCTTGTTCTTCTCCGAATTGTCACCGTTGATGCTGAGGTTGGCCTTGAGGTACTTGGTGATCTTGACATCGATGCCGGCACGGTAGGTCCAGCGGTCGTAGTCGAGCTTGCCCAGGTTACCATCCTGATTGAAGTACGAAATGCCGGCAAAGTACGAAACTGCTTCCGAACCACCAGAGAGGGTGATGCTGTGCTTCTGTGTCACGCCGGTTTCCCAATACTTGTCCAGCAGGTCGTAGTTCAGCGACTTCATGGCCTGGAGTTCGTCGTACTGGAACAGGTCGGTACGGTTGTTGAGCGTGGTGCTGGTCGGGTCAGCTGCCTTGATGGCATTGAATACCTGGCCGTACTGGTAGGCGCTCAGCATCTTGGGACGATAGACCTCGTCCGTCAGACCGACCGAACCGCTATAGCTGATCTTCGGCTTGCCGATCTGACCACGTTTGGTGGTGACCAGGATGACGCCGTTGGCAGCACGCGAACCATAGACGGCAGCAGCTGCATCCTTCAGCACCGAGATGCTCTCGATGACCGATGGGTCGAGGTTGTTGAATGCAGTGGCACCGAGGTTCTCGGATGTGTTGCCAACTGTCACGTCGTTAGGATAGATATATCCGTCGATGACGTAGAGTGGCTCCTGGGCCGTTACACCGACGTCCTTGAGTGAGTTGGTCTCACGTATGGTGATTGAGGCATTCTCGCCTGGACGGGCATCACCGCCCGATACACTTACACCATTGACCATACCGCTCAGCATGGTTGAGAGGCCACCGGACGAGAGGTCTTCGATCTCGTTGAGCTGTACGGTTGCTACCGAACCGGTCAGGTGGGCCTTCTTCTGTGTGCCGTAGCCGACCACGACTACCTCCTCCAGTTGCTGGTTATCCTCCTTGAGGACGACGGTCTGGCCGCTGAAAGCCTTGATGTTCTGGCTGATGAAGCCGATATAAGAAATCTGCAGGCTGGCCTTCTGCGGGGCTGAGATTGAGAATTCGCCATCCGTGTTGGTGATGGTGCCATCGGTCGAGCCTACCACTTGAATGGTAGCGCCGATGATAGGTTCGCCCATCTCATCGAGCACCTTGCCTGTGACTATTCCATTTTGCGCCAGGACAAATGCCGTGCTTGCGCAGAGACAGAGTGTTGTACTTAATATTCTTTTCATAAATCGTGAGTTTTATTCTACAAACCAGCGTGGATCACCATACTGCTGGGTAGCAGCGATGCCGTTGGTGGGTTTAAGGTTAAGGCCTCCATTCTCTTTCGAGAGATCGAGAGATTCGATTACATCAACAGTATAGTCACCTGCTTCGAAGACTGGGTCCTCGAGGGTAGCGTACTTGGTCTGGTCGGTCGAGTCCGTCTCCTTGGTCACACCCCAGATGGTGTTGTCTGCGTTGGTGAAGGTATATGGCAGGTTGCGCACCAGCTTCTGCAGCAGGCAGCAGTCGTAGAAGATGACGCTGTTCCACGAGATGGTTGTGGCATTGCCCGATGTCCAGCAGTTGTTGCCGAACTGACCACTGGTGGTACAGCGTACCAGCGTGCAGTGATCCATGACAAATGAACCTGTGTAGGACTTGCCGTAGGCCTTCTGTATGGAGGCATTCGATCCGTTGGTGAAACGGATGAAGTAAGCCGAAGATTTCTTCAGATTTATGATGGTGCTGTTGCTGAAGGTGATATCCTTGACCGTGATGCCATTGTGGGTGAAGTCAATGAATGGATATCCCGTGCTGCCCAGCTTGCTGTCGCTCGGATTGAGCTCGATGATGCAGTTGTCGATGGTGAAGGTCTTGACGCACCACTTGGCACCACCGTCGGCAAAGAATGCGTTGGGCACTGCCTTGAAGGTACAGTTCTGTGCCTGGACAGGGCTCTCGTCGTGGTAGTACTTGCTGTTGGCGTCGGACGAATACAACTTGTACAGACTTTCTGATGGTTCACTGCCCATGTTGATGATGCCGGTCTGTCCGGTGGCATTGGTGCAGTCGAAGTTGACGTGAACCAGTTTCAGTCCACCGCTGGTGGCGAATCCACCCTTCTCGCCCAGTGTGACGGTAGGACGGTTGTTCTTGTTGCCACGGAACTCGACGATGTTGGTGCCGAAGTCAGCCAGGCTGTCCAGGGTGTAGGTGCCGCCTGCTTCCAGTGTGAAGCCCTGCTCCACGTCCGAGTTCTGCAGGTTGGCTGCCAACCATGATGATATTTCCGATCCGTTTGGAATCTCGACCGAAGGAACATAGGTGTCAAACGCCAGGACGCTGGAGCTTGCTGCTTCCTTGTTGTTGTATTTGTCATTGGCAGCAGTCCTGATCTCGAACTGATACTCCTGCTCGCTGGGCAGGTCATAGGCAAATGAGCAACGATCTACCAGTGTGTCTGTGATGACGGCAAAGGGTGCAGTTGGGTCGAAGACATTGTTGATCGACACGAGATATCCTCCGGCACCATGCACTACTGGCCATGTGAAGGTGATGGTCTTGGTCGTGTCGGACGTCGTTGTCTTCGTGTAAGTAATTTCTGTCGGATTGTCCAACTGCGAATTCTTGACGGATGTCACCCATTTTTCGTCGTTGTTAAATCCATCATCAGCACATGCCGCGAGAGAGAGAGCCACGGGCAAGGCGATGGCGAGATGTTTGACTTGCTTGTTCATTGTTCGGTTTTTTATGGTGAAAAATGTGAGTTGTAAGTCTAAAGGGGGTTGGGGTTGATGCCCAAGAACGCGTTTTGAGATTTGAGATTATTGTCCGGAGTGCGTGGAGGTGCATCGTCGGTCAACTGCCAGGATTGCAGTCAGTTGGCTGACTTAATCTCCTCGGGACTCCTTAGATGTGTAATGGTGCGCACGTCCTATGCGTGCGCACCACCTATATTTTAATATATCAGAGTGATAGATTTCATTCGTTTATCGTACGAGGATCTTCTTGCCATTGCGCAGGTAGAGATTGCCGCTCGATACGCTGTTGACCAACTGTCCTGCCATGTTGTAGGTGCGGTTGCCGCCCTTGCTGGTAGCAGGTTCCTGTGCCAGGGTCTCGATAGCTGTTGATTCAGTCTCGTAGGTGAACTCGTAGCCAGTGAAGCCAACCTGTGAAGAGTGCTGGAACAACCAGTATGATTCGCCAGCCTCGACCTCGAAGGTAATCCAACCCCAGAATGCCTGGTTGCCACCAGCGATAATATATGGATCGTTTACACCGTGACTCTTGACCGTGTCAATAGGAGTTTCGGCCGTGATGACACCAGCTGCGATTGAATCAGCGATTTGAGCTGCAGTAAGTTCCTTGGTTGTGGCGCCATTCTTATCTACGTAGGTGTATTTCCAGAGTACAGCTTCGTGAATAGAGTCAATCTGTGCATTGTTCAGCAAGACTTTCTCGTTCATAGTGCCGATAGAATCCTCGCCAGTCATGAGGCTCTTCATAGTTGCCTCTATGGTGCGACTCACATTGTTGATGTAACCCTCTTTGGTGTAGGCAATAGGTGTTTTGGCACTTTCCTTCACAACATAGGTGTAACGATTGCCTTTATTTGCCCAAATCTGAGCCTTGATTGTACCGTTAACCTTAGGGGTGAACTTGTAGTAGAGACCCATGACAGGCATGCCAAGCGAACCATCTGGGCTGTAGTAGGTGTATTTTGCCTTGTAAACGAGTGAGTCATCCTTTTCAGTAGGTTCATCGACGCCAATCTCAACGGCAGGATTGCCTGTACCCTGTATATAGTAGAAATAAATGGTGTCAACGCCTGGTTTGCGGTCGTTTAGGTTCTGAGACTTCTCATCCCACTTAGGCTCGTTCCATCCTGCCGTCCATTCGGTGAATGTCTGGTCTTTGCCTAACGTGACGTCCTTCGGTGTACGGCCACCTACTGCCTCTACGTCCATCTGGTCGGTGCTGAAAGATACGATAGACTTGGCACCGTCCGAAGTGGCATTGGCAAAGCAATCCTTGATGCCATTTGCATCGATAGCTACGTACTGCTCAGTTACCGTAGTGGTGCCGCCTGTCTCTCCGCCCTCCTCTTCAGTTTCGTAGATGACGGTCATGGTAGCTATCTGAAGAGTGCTCTTCGTGCGGACGATAGTGATGCTCTCGGCGGAACCTGTCCATGCCGATCCGTTCCAACCGGTCTGGTTCGAAGAGAAGTTGGTATCGTATGTAATATTGCTGCCTGTGAGAGACAGACTGGTAATCTTGTTGCCGCCGGCAGAGACTGACATTGAGCAATCTGATGCCATTCGTAGTGTAATGGTGCCAGCTGAATTAAAGAAACGGCATGAAGTGGAGCCATTGGTCAGTGCCTCGATGTCAACGCCGTCAGACGAAATCTTGTCGCCAACATTGAGGTTGGTGAAGGCTGAAGTTTCAGGCTTCTCATATCCATAAACGGTGGGATCGCTGAAGTTAAAAACTACAGTTTTTTGTTCTGCCAATGTCAAACTGGCTACTGATGCCAAGGTGGCAAGGAGTAAAGATTTTTTCATAGTAAAAAGTTAATGAGTTTGTGTTTCGGTCAAAATTTATGTTTTGTACATAGGTAAAGAGGACATCAGACGCCTGAGAGTTTAAGCGGATGGCGAGTTAGCCTATGAAATTCCACGATATAAAATGTTGTCGCCACGTATCTGCTTGTGTGCTTGGCAAAATACGTTTAAGACGGTGCAAATATACAGACTTTTTTTCAAAAAAATTAGATTATTGTCTTTTTTTTGCAAATTATAGTATCGTTTTTGCATTTTAGGTCCAGTTTTTACATTTTATGGACTGAATATGTAAGAAAACGATTGTAAAATAGGTTAAAGCAGCTCCGGTTCCTATGGAGATTGGTCGCATCGTACTCTTTCTCTGTCAGTGTGCTATGCCCATACGATGTGGGTTCGATGTCCCATCGGACAACCATGCCCCAGCGACCATCGAGCAAAGCCTCAGCGTAAGTGCAGCGTAAGACTTTTCACTTACTCTCCACTTACTCTTGTCTTACGCTGCACTTACGCTCCCCTTCCTCTGGTCATTGGCCAATAATACCGATATAATACCCTCATAATACCCTCGTAATACCCTCGAAGAGCCTGCATTGGCCCGATATCGGATAAAAAAAATGCCCCCTCCCCTCGGCAAGGAGGGAAGGGGGCATGATGTACGATTCGGTTTCTTTCTTATTCTGCGCTCTCCAGGATGTAGTATCCATCCTCCTGCTTGGTGTAGGACCAGGTGGCGAGGCCCGAGGTGGGAACGTCGCTGCTGGCGCCTATGGCACAGAACGAACCGGCACTATATACGAAAGGAGTGGCGGTGATGGCGCGCTTGGCGCACGTCAGCAGGCGACCGCCACGCAGGACGAGGCCGTCCGAGAGCGAGTCGCACTGTACGGCATCCTTCGGTGCATAGACCTGTACCAGACCGCCCGACATGACCAGTTCGTCGTTGATGTGGATGCCGTCCTTGGCATTGCACACCACGTTGAGGCGCACTCCGCTGTGGATGTGCATGCGGTCATCGGCTGCAATGGCGTGGTTGTAGTTGCCCGTCACGGTGAGTTGGCCATCGCCCATCAGTACCAGTTTGCCCTCGCTGAAGAGGCAACCCTTGTCGTCCTCACCAGCCACGGTGTCGGTGTAGTTGGTTGCGTCGGTGAGGTAGTTCTCGGTGCCCTCGGCGATATTGACGAATACACGCTTCTTCTCGAGCGACTTCTGTACGTTGATGGCTGCGCCACGGCTATTGGTGAGCGACACGCCGTCCAGGGTGATCATGAACTTCTTGTTGCTGTAGAATCGGACCGAACCGTCGGAGGTCGAGCCCTTGAGTATGAAGTTCATGCGTCCACGTCCAGCTGCCTCGCCGTCCAGTACGGAGTCGTTGTAGATGACCAGATGTGCGCCGTCCTGATCGATGCTGATGAACTTGGTGTTCTTGCTCGATGCGAACTCGACCGTAGCCGTATCGTCACTGAAGGTGATGGTCACGTCGCGCGTGTCGTCGCCCTCCAGCCAGTTGTCGGCATAGTCCTCGTAGTAGTCGGCTGCCGTGTCGGTAGGAGTGACCTCGGTTGCGTCCGTGAAGGTGTACAGGCTCGAGTAGGCACTCCATATGGAATCGGCCAGTTCGGTGGTGAGGAGCGACTCAACGTCATCCTCTTCTTCGACAACGGGGTCGTCGTCGTCTGAACATGCGCTGAGGCACAGGCTCATGGCGCATATAGCCATGGCAGGCACGCTGAGGTGCCGGAAGAAGGTGTATTTCATATATCAGAATTTGAATTTGTACGATAGGGAGACAAGGTGGCCCTTATCCTCGTCGTCATTGTTCTTGCTCTTGTAGCGATAGGAGAGGCCGAAGATGTTCTGCTTGGTCAACTTGTAGTCAACGCCAGCTATGTAGCGCATCTGGTCTATGGCCATGCCGTCCACGTCGTTGTGCATTTCTGCACTGACGTATGGCGCCCATGGGCTGCGTTTGCGCGACCACTTGAGTTGCAGCCGCGAACGGAGCATGCTCTCGCTGTCTCCGCCTTTGACCTTGTCGTTGCGTTTGCCGCTGGAGAGCTTGTATCGGACGACGGTCTGCTCGGTCTCGTAGGTATATTGGAAACGCTCGCGCAGGGAGAGGTCCAGGTGTGCGGGCAACTTCCACGTGGCGGTCAATGAGACGAAACCGCGGTGACGGGGTGACCAGTAGTGCTGTTGCCAGTTCTTGCTGGTCGTCTTGTCGGGGTAACGGCGTGCTATGAACGAGTACCCTGCATCGGCCTTGAGCCACTTGGTGAACTTGTACCCGAGGCTGGCTCCGGCACTCCACCGTTCTACGTTGCTCAGTCCATCCTGGGTGCGGAACTCTCCTTCGACGTCGGCCGAGAGATTGGTGTTGATCTTCTTGGTGGCTCCAATCTCTATGCCTAGGCCCGAGTCATCGGCCATGGCTGGCATGATGCAGACTGCCGACAATAGTATGGAATATAGGAATTTGGTCATAAATTTATATTGAAAAGGAAGTGACAGGGAAGTGACAAGGAAATGACAGAGAAGTGACAGGGAAATGACAGAGAAGTGACAAGGAAATGACAGAGAAGTGACAGGGACGATACAATAGTTCTATTTCAAGAGAATCAATGTCGTTTGTATCTACACTACTCTTTACCCTTTACTCACTACTCTTTACTCATTACCCTCTACTCACTCTCTTAATTCGGAATCTTGCTCATCTCATCGACGGTATTCTCTTCGTTGCCGTCGGCTGGTTCATAATAGACCTTGAGCAGGGTCATGTCCTTGAGGAAGTTGACGGTGCCGACATCGACCTTGACAATCTTGACACCGAGGCGAGTCTCCAGGTCGGCCTTCATCTCGTCGTACTTGGCAGGAGTGATGAGGTCAATGCGGTCGTACTTGACATACTTGCAGGCACGATGGCTCAGCTTGACGGTCTGTTCGCCCAGGATGCAGGCGATGAAGAAGATGATGTTGACCGCTACCAGCGTAATCCAATCCGAGTCGGCGGACAGGGCATTGATCACACTCATAGAGATGATGACGAAGAGATAGGTCATCTCGCGCACTGGCATTGATTCCGTCCTGTAGCGTATGATGCCGAAGATGGCAAACAGACCCAGGGCAAAGCCTATCTTGATCTTGACCGAGCCGAGCAGATAGAGCATCAGGAAGATGGAGATGCTGATCAGGGCAAAGGTGAAATAGTAATCGGCACGACGGCTGCGGCGGAAGTACAGCAGGTGTATGATGCCGATGACAAAGACGATGTTGAATCCGAAACGGATGAGGAGGTCCCAGATGCCTGATGACTCAAAAATAGGATCTTCGGCGCCAGTCATGAAGTCTTCAGCCATATCGGCTGCTGCTGAAATCAATTCAAATAACATAATGATAACAGATTTAATTAGTTGGTCGATTTGTATTGTTTATTTATATGCATAGCCACATAGGCAGGGTGCCTCAGGCTTGCCGTTTCATGCGTTCTATGCGGTGCAGCTTCTCCTTGAAGTTGTTGCGCCGCAGCTCGGGATTGGTCAGCGCACAGCCGATGCAGTACTTGCTGAACCCACCGGGATGGATGTGCAGCCGGACCAATAGATTGTACATGGGAGAATAGGTGGCACCGTCGCGCTTCAACTCGATGATGACGAGGTGCTCGATGTTGGCATCACGGCCGGTCTCGGTATTGTGAAATGCCACGCCCAGGTCGATGGTGAGCCGTTCGGTGAACGCTCTGTTGACCAATGTGATGCGGTTGAAGCGGTTCTCCACATGGGGACGGAGGGCATTCAGCTTGAACCATGATTTGGCCTCGATGAATGGAGCTGCCTCCTCGGGTAACGTCTGGATGCAGTCCGTGGCCTCGACGCTGCACTGGGGCGCTTCGATGCGCTTCTTCTTGGTGCGGCCATGGTTGTTTTTCTTCTTGATTTCGAGGAAGATGGTATGTGTATCGAGATACTCGCGTATGCGGATCTTCTGTCGTACCTGTCGGCCAGCCTGATGCAGATTGTACATGCGGTGGTCCGTAGTGTCGAGGTAGATGGTGTGGTAAGCCGCAGTTCGCTTGCCGTCCGTACATTGAACGAAATAATCAGGCGCCGCTATCTGTAGCAGAGGCGCCAACTGTGACAGGGGAATGACGTACTTAGTGTCGATTCGGTTCATCAACTTCACCTCCTTCATCTGGTCCAATCCAATGGGGTCGAACTGTTGGAGGACGTCGCTGATAGCCGTAAATTCTTTTTCGTGTTCTCTATTATACATAGGTATTATATATTTGCTCCGTTTTAGAGCGATGATATTGTTTTTTATATGCACTATAATAACGGCATGATAATTAAAAAATTGTGCAATGTGCAAAATATTTTGTATGTTTTAACGTTTTTTTGTCTGTAGATTGATGCTGAATTGCACCAAATCGGTACCATCGGGTTGCCCTGTCGTTCATTAACTCCAGTTAAATCCTATACAATATAACCCCAATACACAACATCCTTTTTATTATGAAAGACTTTAAGTACTATGCGCCTACCTGGGTGGAATTCGGGCGTAATGCAGAAGAGAAGGTCGGAGCGCTTGTCAAGCGTTTCGGCGGTACCCGTGTGCTGTTGCACTACGGTGGTCAGAGTGCTGTCCGTTCGGGCCTGATTGACCGTGTGGAGAACAGCCTGAAGGAGGCAGGCATTGCCTATGTCAAGTTGGGCGGTGTGGTGCCCAATCCGCGTGTATCGATGGTGCGCCGCGGCATTGCCCTGTGTAAGCAGGAGAACATCGACTTTCTGCTCGCTGTGGGCGGAGGTTCGGTCATCGACTCGTGCAAGGCTATCTCGGCAGGCCGTTACTATCAGGGCGACGTGTGGGACCTGTACCTGCGCCGTGGCGAGGCTACCCGCTTCATGCCGTTGGGCTGTGTGCTCACCATCCCGGCTGCAGGGTCGGAGATGAGCGACGGATCGGTCATCACCAACGAGGAGGGCAACCTGAAGAAGGACTACGGATCGGACGAGTTCCGTTGTAAGTTCGCCGTGATGAACCCTGAATTGACTTACACCCTGCCTGCATGGCAGACTGCCTGTGGCGTGACCGACATGATGATGCATACCATGGAGCGCTACTTCAGCAAGGACGACGATATGGAGGTGACCGATGCCGTGGCTGAGGCTATACTGCGTACCTGTATGACCGAGGGCCGCAAGGTATTGGACCATCCTACGGACTACAACAGTCGTGCCCAGATCATGTGGGCAGGTAGTCTGGCGCACAATGACCTGACTGGTTGCGGCACGTCGGGCGACTGGGCTACGCACTGCCTGGAGCACGAACTGTCGGGTATGTTCGATGTGAGTCACGGCGCTGGTCTGGCTGCCATCTGGGGTAGTTGGGCACGATATACCCGTGGAGAGAATATGTCCCGTTTCGCCCGCTTTGCCCACAATGTGATGGGGGTCGATACATCGGGCATGAGTACCGAAGAGGCTGCCGAGGCAGGCATCCAGGCTATGGAGCGCTTCTACACCTCCATCGGTATGCCTACCAACCTGCATGACCTGGTGGGTCGCGATGTGACCGATGCCGAAATCGAGGAGATGGCGGACAAGTGCAGCGACGGTGATACCAAGACCGTCGGCGTACTCCGCGTCCTGCATCGTGCCGACATGGCTGCTATTTATCGCAATGCCAGGTAATGGTTTAAGGATTAATGTTTAATGTCTTAATCGTTTGAAGTTTAATCGTTGATCGTTTGATGAATGATCTGTTGATTGATGAATGATGGTCAACGGTTAAAGCCTATCCATATAAATGCGTTCGCTACATTTTGTACTATCAAGATTGATTGGTGCGTTGCTCTTGCTTCAGGCAGGGGCAACGCTCTGTGCTCAGAATGAGACCAAGTCCGGTCCCATCTTCGACCAGTGGGAGGTGCTCTATACTGCCGGTTCGCCGTGGGGTACATCGGAGTGGCGCAGCGTGGACAATACGGTCTATACCGGTAAGTTCACCCACATGATGCAGTTGAGCATGCTGCACCAGTTCCGGGGCAATAGCTACGGAGCAGCCACGGCAGGGTATCGCTATCCTGCCATGGGTGTGTATCTGCAGTGGCTCGACTTCAGCCATCTGCGTATGCGGGGCAAGGAACCCAAGGTGCCGGCCGACCGGCATTGGTCCTACGGCCAGATAGCATCGTTCGGCTTCGTGCTGCATCAGACCTGCTGGGTGCATGGCCGTTGGAGCGGACACATCAAGATGCAGGATGGTGCAGCCTATGTCTTTGACCCTGTCTATGAAAAGTATGGTAGCGAGGTGGTATCGACCATGGCCAAACCTTGGCAGTTTCTGTTGGGTGCAGGTTGGTACTTTGACTATGCAATGTCCGACCGTAGTGTGCTCTCCTTTGGTCCGCAGTTCACGCACATGAGCAACAGCGGTCTCGATACCTACAATACGGGTATCAACAACTTCTCACTTAGCGTGGCTTATCGTTATCAGGCACGACCACACACCACGCAGCCACCGGTGTGCAGGACGACCGATGCGCTGGTGGAACGGGACGGTACGGTATTCCGTCCGCACTTGTATGGTAGTGTGATGGCTGGTTTGGGAGGTGTGTTCTTCGAGTATTCTGAACATTCTAATGGACAGTTGACCATGATGGCCGACTTGATGTATCGGCTCCGTCCGTCGCATGGCTTGGGTATGGGTATTGACTATTACCACTGTTCGCAGCCCGATCGCTGCGGCCGCACGGACTATGTAGGAATGGGAGTGAAGTACGACCATTGGTGGGGCGGCTTTGTGCTGCATGTGCAGGGTGGTATCTATCTCAATGACCGTCGGCCCATCAAGTGGAAAGGCCTCTCGCGTTTCTACGAGAATATCGGCTACAAGTATGTCTTCCGTCGTACGCAATCTGTATCTCCCTACATTGGTGCTTACAGCAAGGGTAATGGCTTCAATGCCGAGCAGTTGTGCTTTGCCGTGGGTGCTACGTTCGGGAAGAAGTAGAGGTCGTGGATATTCTTAACCCAAGTTTGCACTGATTGAGACGTTTCTTTTGCTGTATCAGCCAGTTATGCATTTGGCATTGTGCTACTGTGTACTACAAAGTCGATGTCTCCTGAATGGCATTGGTTTATATTTTAATCGTTGATAAATATCTG
>JAILKE010000021.1 GCA_024694125.1 Bacteroidales bacterium | reverse complement strand
GACTGAATTAATGTCTATTAATGACAATTAATGGAGGAATAAAAAATCAACTGACTGAATTAATGTCTATTAATGTCAATTAATGGAGGAAAAAAACTCAACTGACTGAATTAATGTCTATTAATGACAATTAATGGAGGAATAAAAAATCAACTGACTGAATTAATGTCTATTAATGTCAATTAATGGAGGAAAACTTCGTACGAAAACGAAAAAACCCCTCCCCTCGGGAATGAGGGAAGGGGTATATAATATTCAAAAAATTGTCGGAGAGAGAGGTCACTCCACGCCCTTGAGGGAGAGAGCCAGGCGATGGCGGTCAAGGTCCACCTCCTTGACGCGGACGCGCACATGCTGGTGGAGCGAAAGGATGGAGTTAGGGTCCTTGACAAAATGGTCCGACATCTCCGATACATGGACCAGGCCCTTGGTGTGGACACCCACATCGACGAAGGCGCCGAAGTTCGTGATATTCGTGACGATACCCGGCAGGACCATGCCAGCCACGACATCCTCCAGCTGCTTCACCTCATCGCTGAAGCGGAACTCCTCCAACTGCTGGCGGGGATCACGGCCAGGCTTAGCCAACTCCGTGCGGATATCGGCGAGCGTCTCGGCGCCCACGCGGTCCGACACATAGGCCGACCAGTCGATAGCCTCGCGACGGGCTTCACCCTTATCGCCTATCAGGTCCGACACCGCGCAACCATTGTCCGCTGCAATCTGCTCCACCACCCAGTAGGACTCCGGGTGGACGGCACTGTTGTCGAGCGGATTGTCACTGCCACTGACGCGCAGGAAGCCAGCCGACTGCTGGAACGCCTTGGGCCCCATACGGTTGACCTGCTTCAGTTCCTCGCGCGAATGGAAGGCGCCATGTTCGGCACGGTAATCGACGATGTTCTGCGCCAGGAGCGGACCCAGGCCCGAGATATAGGTAAGCAGGTGCTTCGATGCCGTATTGACATTGACGCCCACCTTGTTCACACAACTCTGTACCGTCAGGTCCAGGCTGTGGCGCAACTCCGTCTGGTTGACATCCTTCTGGTACTGGCCCACACCGATGCTGTCCGGCTCAATCTTGACCAACTCAGCCAGCGGGTCCATCAGTCGGCGGCCGATGGAGACGGCGCCACGCACCGTGACATCCTGGTCGGGGAACTCCTCGCGCGCCACCTTCGATGCCGAGTATATCGAGGCGCCGTCCTCGCTCACCACGAAGATAGGCAACCCCAGACCCAGTCCCTGCACGAACTCCTCCGTCTCGCGGCTGGCAGTACCATTGCCGATGGAGATGGCCTCAATCTGGAAACGCTTCACCAGGTCCTCCATGATGCGCATGGCTTCGACGAAGGCGCTCTTGGGCGGATGCGGGAAGATCACGTCGTGGTGCAGCAGGTTACCCTCGGCATCCAGGCAGACCACCTTGCAGCCGGTACGGAAACCAGGGTCCAGTGCCAGGACGCGTTTCTGGCCCAATGGAGCGGACATGAGCAGCTGCTCCAGGTTGCGGACAAAGATGCGGATTGCCTCACGGTCGGCAGTCTCCTTGCTCGACTGGGCGTACTCCGTCGCAATGGATGGCTGCAGCAGACGCTTGTAGCCATCGACCACAGCGTCCGAGACGAGGTGACCCGCCTGACTGCCATTGTGCACGAACTGACGGTGCAGGCGGTCCATGCAGTACTGTTCGTTGCCCGCTATGCTGAGGCGCAGGATGCCCTCTGCCTCGCCGCGGCGCATGGCCAGCAGACGGTGCGAGGCGCAGCGCGACAGGCGCTCGTGCCAGTCGAAGTAGTCGCGGAAGTTCTGACCCTCCTGCTCCTTGCCCTTGACCACCTTACTCTCGATGACGGCATCGTGTTCGTAGTTACGGCGCACGGTGTTGCGCGCCTCCTCGTTCTCCGCCACCATCTCGGCGATGATGTCCTGGGCGCCCTGCAGCGCATCCTCGGTAGTGGCTACCCCCTTTTCGGCATCGACGTACTGGCCCACCTGGGCGTTGACGGGCATGTCGCTGCGGGGCATCTGAGCCTGACCCAACAGGAAGAGCGCCAGGGGTTCGAGGCCCTTCTCACGTGCCACCTGTGCACGGGTACGGCGCTTGGGGCGATAGGGCAGATAGATATCCTCGAGTTCGGTCGATGACCAGGTCTCGTCGATGCGCTTACGCAGGTCGTCGGTCATCTTGCCCTGCTCCTCGATGGTGCGGACTATGGTCTCCTTGCGTGCGGCCAGTTCCTGGAACTTGGCCTGCTGTTCGGCTATGTCGGCTATCTGGACCTCGTCCAGACCGCCGGTTGCCTCCTTGCGGTATCGCGAGATGAAAGGTATGGTACAACCATCGTCCAACAGGTTGAGCGTTGCCTCGACCTGCTTGACGGGAATGTTAAGTGCTTGACTGATGAGTTGGGAAAACATGGGGTTAAGGACAAAGGAACAAAGTACAAAGTACTAAGGGACGAAGTACAAAGGGACAATGTACAAAGGACAAAGGGACTAAGTACTAAGTACGAAGGGTTAGGATAATAACTAATAACTATTAACTAATAACTAATCACTGATAACTAATCACTGACTGCTGAAGACCTTCAGCTTTCAGTGATTTTGTTTTTTGCTCGATACTCGGCGGGCGAGATGCCATAATCCTGGCGGAAGCACTTGCTGAAGTACTTCGGATTGTTGAACCCGACGGAGTAGGCTATCTGGGCAATCGTATCGGACGACTGAACCAGCATCTCGGCACTGCGGCGCATACGCACCTGGTGGATGAAGTCGTTGGGCGAGAGATCGACCGCCTGCTTCAGACGACGGTACAACGTGGCGCGCGACATGTTCATCTCGTCCGCCAGGTCATTGACCTGCAGTTCGCCATTGGACAGATGCGATTCGAGCACCTGCATCAGACGCTGGATGAACTCCTGGTCAGCACGGTTGGTCGGGCTGGACAACATCTCGATACGGGCAGCCGAGACCTCGTGACGCACCACCTCCTCCTGCTGCTGGCGCAGTCGGCGCACATACCACAGCAGGGCCGACACAGCCAGGATGGCGACGATGATGCCGATGATGAGCCATCCCCAGCGCTCCCACGCCGTGGGCACGGCTATGATGGTGAGCTGTCGGTCATTGTCGCACCACACACCGTCACTGTTGGTGCTGCGCAGGTGCAGTATGTAGGTGCCGTGCGGCAGATTGGTGAAATTGACCGTAGGCGTCTCCGTATATACCCACTGGGGGGCGTCGGCATCGTCCGACTCCGCCTGCATCCAGTAGGCGTAGCGCACCATGCGCGACGGCACGAGGTCGAGCACGGCGAAACGCAACATGGCCGAACGCTGGTAGGGCTGCAGTTCGAGGGTATCGATGTCATTGATGTCCAACTGGTAACCCACCGCACCGCGGGCATAGCGGCACTGGGTCAGCACGATGCGCGGCGAGTAGGAGGACTTGCTGAGCGAGTCGGGCTGGAAGATTACCATGCCGCCCACACGGCCCAGCACCAGTCGGCCATCGGGCATCTCGGTAGGCGCACACTCCGAGAGTACATACGGACGGGGGAAGTCGTGGCGGTCAAAGTACCACATACGGCCGTCGGCAGGATTGTAGTCCGTGATGCCGCACTCGGCTATGGACCACACATGGCCACGGCTGGAGATGTAGGCAGTCATGGCAACGTCACCGGCGGGATAAGCACGGTTGGGCAACGGCACGAAGCGCAGGCTGTCCAGCCCCTCGCCCTCCACGCGGCTCAAGCCACGGGCATAGGTACTGACGTAGTATGTACCCACACTGTCGCACAGGATGCGCATCACCATGTTGTCCTGCAGCGGGTAGGCCTGCTGCGAGAGCGACTCGTGCCGGTAGAAGACGATGTCCTGGACACGGTCAAAGACTGACGTAAAGGCCAGGACGCCCTGATTGGTGCCCGCCAGTATGCGCCCACGGCCATCCGCCTGCAGCGAACGCACCACGTCGCACTCCTCGATGGGATACTGGCGCATGTCATTGGCGGCATGCAGGAAACGCATGCTGCCGTCCGGCTGCGGTTGCATCAGGTTGATACCGCCGCCGAAGGTGGCTACCCAGATACGGCCGTGCTCATCCTGACAGAAGTCATATATGTTGTCGCAATTCAGTTCGTAGCGGCCCAGCCGCTGGCGATAGTGCTCGATGTGATAGTTGGCGCCGCGCGCAGTGAGGCAGTAGATGCCCGATCCGCGTGTACCGACCCACACGCGCTGCGAACGGTCACGGAAGAGGCAGTAGATGCCATCGGAGTTGAAGACCATGCGCTGAGCCGTCCACTGGCCCTGCGGCGAGAGGTACTGCACACTGCCCGTAGCAATGTCGTAGCGGCACAGGTGACCCACCTTGTCGCCATACAGCACATGGGTGTCATCGTCCGTGAGCAGGGCGCGGACCTCGACATTGGCCATGGCACGCAAGGACTGGAACTGACGCGGACCGAAGACGACCTGGCACACCTTGGTCCCATTGCTGATCCACAGGTTCTTCTGCCTATCGACAAAGAGGCAGTTGTACTCCGTGACGGGCAGTGCTTGGCCATCGGGGATGCACTCGCTGTGATGGTGCAACGTGAGCGTGGCATCATCGACCCAGCAGAGCTCGCCCCCCACCGGCTTGGTCCATATCGTACCGTAGGCATCCTGCATCAGCAGCATCAGGTGACCGGGGTCGGTCAGACGGGGATTGGTCACGAGCGGTTCGGGCAGGTAGCGGGGCTGGGCATCGTCGCTCGCCCAGCAGTGTATGCCGCGTTTCTGTCCCAGCAGCCACACGCGTCCCTGGCTGTCGGTCATGGCTCGCTGTATGCGGTCCAGACTGCCATCGGGCAGACGGCACTCTATGTGCTGCATCTGGTCGATGGCTACGTTATAGACCTCCACACCGCAGTCGGTGCCGACCACGAGACGATTCTTGTCGATGGCCTGCATGAAGATGACCTCACTCACACCATCGGGCAGCGGCAGTTCGCGCCACTTGCCCGTACGGGTGTACTCCACCACCTGGGCAGCCGATGACGAGGTGAAGAAACAGCGACCCAGTCGCTCCACTATGCGGGAGTAGGGCACATTGGTAATCTGCCCCTGACCATAGCGTATCACGCCGTGATCCGTGAGTATCCACTCGCAGCCGTGCGAATCCTCGCGCACATCATATACCTCGCGCGTGGCCTTGCCGGACGGGCAGGGCAGCGTCTCGTTGTCCGTCAGGTCCGTATCGTTGTAGCGGACCAGCGTACCGTCGTCCAGCACAACCCACACCACGTGATTGCGCGGACACACATAGATGCGCTCGCGCTGTGCCATCTGTCCCTCGTGCCCCTGCACCAGCGGCAGCACCGCCTGGTAGGTCGATGTGGTGCGGTCGAAACGATACACGCCCTGATCGTTGTTCAGGCACCAGATGTTGTCGAGCCTGTCCAATGACATCTTCAGCACGCGGTTGCTGCCCAACGGTCGTGCCACACTGTCGGTCAACTCGGGGTGGAAGAAGTGGAACTGCGACCCATCGTACCGGCACAGACCTATCCAGGTGCCGAACCACATCAGCCCCTTGGAGTCCTGCAGATAGCTGGACACACGGCTGTGTTGCATCACGTCACCGGATGTAAATTCTGTATATTTGAGCATAGGTTGTGCCGTGGCCGCCATCACCGCGGTCACCAACGACAGGAGTATGATAGTGAATCGTTTCATGCAGTATAACAAAAGGTTCAGGTTCGTAATATTCGTGAATAAAAGCACCTAAATCGGTGCAAATATACAAAAAATCAGTGAAAATTTAAATCATTTAGGGGTATTTTTTTATTCAATCGTCCAAATTTATATTTTTAAACACTGATAATAAGCAGATTTGGAGTATATTTGCAGAAAATCATCGGCGGATACACCCGTCACAGTAATAAATACAGACAACATTATTTCCTCCTTTTTAATAAACATGAAGAAATTACTCACAGCTCTGTTTTGTGTATTGTTCAGTTCGGCAGCATTGAGCGCAGCCGACAGTTGTCCCTTCGAAATGCCCGAAGTGGCGCGTCCCTCCATCCCAGACCGTCAGGTCGTACTGACCGACTTCGGTGCCAAGGGTGACGGCAGCGCGCTGTGCACCGAGGCTTTCGGACAGGCCATGAAGGCTCTCGACAAGATGGGCGGCGGACGCCTCATCGTCCCTGCCGGCATCTGGCTGACCGGTCCCATTCAGTTCGAGAACCACTGCGAACTGCATGTCGAGAACGGTGCACTGGTGCTGTTCACGCCCGACTTTGACGCCTATCCCATCGTCGAAGCCATCTACGAAGGCAAGAAATCGACCCGCAAGATGTCTCCGCTCTGGGCATACGAGAAGCACGATGTAGCCATCACGGGCAAGGGTTCGTTCGACGGACAGGGCCAGTACTGGCGCCCATCGAAGAAGAGCAAGTTCACCTCCAACCAGTGGAAGGAACTGACCGCAGGCGACGGCATCGAGATGAAGAATATATGGTACCCCAATGCCAAGAACGACAACGAGGCTGGCAAGGAGGGTCAGCCCGACATGCGCCGCGTCACCCAGCGCCCTGTGCTGCTGGAGTTCACCCGCTGCCAGCGTGTCCTGCTGCAGGACGCCACCTTCAGCAACTCTCCTGCCTGGAACGTTCACCCACTGATGTGCGAGGACATCACCCTGGAGCGCGTCAACATCCGCAACCCATGGTACGCTCAGAACGGCGACGGCCTGGACCTGGAGTCGGCCAACCGTGCCCTGATCAAGGACTGCACCTTCGACGTGGGCGATGATGCCATCTGCATCAAGTCCGGCAAGGATGCCGAGGGCCGCAGCTGGCGCAAACCCTGCCAGAACGTCATCATCGACGGCTGTACGGTACTGCACGGACACGGCGGTTTCGTCATCGGCAGTGAGATGTCGAGCGGCGCACGCAACATCTGGGTGCACAACTGCCTCTTCAACGGTACGGACACCGGCCTGCGCATGAAATCGACCCGCGGCCGCGGCGGCGTGGTCGAGAATATCTACATCGACCACATCAACATGGTGGACATCGCTACGGATGCCTTCACCTTCGACCTCTACTATGCCAACAAACCTGCCGTAGGTGCGTCGGACAAGGACTCGTCTGCCAAGGACGCCGTTCCTGCCGTGACGGAGGAGACTCCTTCGTTCCGCAACCTCTATATCTCGGACGTTGTCTGCCAGGGCGCTGCCCGCGCCATCTACTTCAACGGCCTGCCCGAGATGCCTCTCTCTAACCTGGTGATGCGCAACAGCCTCTTCGTGAGCAAGGCCGGCGCCGAGATGCACTACGCCAAGGACATCAAGTTCGAGAACGTGATAATCCGCAACTCGGAAGGCCCACGAATCAATGCGGACAAGACGGTTGAGATCGTGGAGAAATAAAGTGAGTAGTGGGTAATGAGTAATGAGTAATGAGTAATGGGTAAAGAGTAATGTAGATAGAAACTACTGGACCGGAAACTCAAGCTATCTATTAATATTGATTCTATTCCCCTCTATAATTTTCTATTCCCCTCTATTTCTTTCTATTTCTCTCTATTATTCTCTATTCCTCATTGACCAAAATAAAAAAAACAATAAAGGCACCCAGCGGAAAGTTGAGTGCCTTTATTGTTTTTATTGAGTTGACTTCAACCCATTTGTGATTGTATCAGAAGCGGATGGTGAGACCAGCGCCGAGGCCATCTACCGAATTGGTCTTGCTGCTGACGAGATTGACCGAAGGAGCAAGCGACAGGTCATTGCCCACCTTGAACTCGTGCATATAGAGGGGTGCCATACCCTGCAACTGACTGTTGTGTTCACGTATCATGCGGTTGCGACGCACCTGAAGTGAGTAGCCTACTGCCAGTGCAGCAGCACCCTCGATGGCACACAATGTTCCGACGATACGGTTATAAAATACGGCATCATTGTAATCCTCTTCACATTCGTAATTATCTTCGTCTATCGAATTGGCAGACACAATGCAGAGGAAACCGATTGAAACGCCTACATAGCCATAAATCCTGGTAATCTTGGACCACACTTTGAGTCGGCGCAGCGAGGTCTCGTACCGCTCCTTGTCCATGTAGGCCTGTACTGCCTCGGCAGAATTGCTATACTGGGCATACTGGGCAGCCTCATTGGAGGAGTTGGCAGCATCTGGACCTGACACCTTGGTAATAGCCTTATTGATGAGGATTGGCTCATCGGACTTGACATCGAACGTATCAACCATACCACTCTTGTAGGTAATGGAGCTGACTGCCGCAAGTGGGCACTCGTACAACGATACGTCGTAGCCGCCGCTGAAACGGAACTGGACTTTGCCATTGGAAATGGCCTCTACCTTGACTGAACGTGAATTACCGTCCTTGAACATGATCACATCTTGTGCCATGGCAACCAGGCACGAAAACACTGCTACGGTGAGCAGCAATAGTCTCTTTGCTGACATAAAAAGGGGATAAATAAATTATTTGTGGTTAAGTGTTTGTTGTGTTTCGTAGAATAGGAGCTAACTGGTGTCAGATGGTGGTAACTGAAGTTAGCTGATTTTTCGGAGGGATAAGGGACAACCGGCGCCGGGTCATTGGACCTCGAGCAGGTCATCCAGATTGGAGGTATAACACTTGGAGCGATACTGGTGACGCAGCAGGTCCTTGAAGTTGGAGCGCTTGCCGGTCTCCTTGTCAACCGGGAACTGCTGGATGCCAAGCTGGATGGTATCGGCTCCCATGCGGCGATTGACCGTATCCATCACCTCCGAGAGTCGGTCCATGCGCCGACGCTGCTCGGGCGACAGGGTGTCGAACAGATCCTGCTGCACCGCCGCATTGCTGCTGATGCCGCCCACTATCACACCGGCACGCTTGTACTGACAACCCGACCGGTAGATGCGGTGCAACACCTGGCGCGCTGCATTGACTATCTCGAACTCGTTGCTCGCGGCAGTGATGAGCGACAGGGTGGCTGACCCGTCGTACTGCCGCAGGTCCAGACGGTGGTGATTGGTCTGAATGAACACGGTGACAAGCGATGCCACGCTATGCTCGCGGCGCAACTTCTGCGCGCAGTGCGAAGCGAAGTTGCTCACATACATCTCCAGTTGGCCCAGGTCCGAAACCATGCCATCGAAACTGCGCGACGTGCAGATGGTCTGACGTCGGCCTGTCAGCACGGTGTCGATGCAGTCCTCGCCCTGCAACTCCTGCCAGGTACGCAACCCCGTCACGGTGAACTTGGAGCGCACCCACGCTGCCGAACGCTGTGTCAGGTCCCAGGCTGTGTTGATGCCATAGTAACGGTATTGCTCCACTCCGCGCCACCCTACGCCCCACACCTCGCCGATGTCGAGATGCTGCAGGGCCAATTGACGCTTGGTCTCGTCATCTATCAGACAGACCTTGTGGTAACCGGCATAATGCTTGGCAAACCAGGTTGCTGCCTTGGCCAACGTGCGCGTGGGCGCCACGCCGATGCTGACCGGCATTCCGGTCCACTTGCCTATCTTGCGGACAAGCGCCACTCCCCAGTCGTGCGTAAAGGCCGTAGCAGAGGGCGCCGATAGGAACGCCTCGTCAATGCTGTACTGCTCCATCTGTGCCTGTCCCACCTCGTCGCGCAATATCGACATCACGCGGTTGGACATATCGGCATAGAGTGTATAGTTGCTGGAACGGATCTCCACGCCTCGCTCCTTGACCAGCGGCATGATCTGGTAGATGGGCACTCCCATCTTGATGCCCAATGCCTTGGCCTCGTTGCTCCGCGCCACCACACACCCGTCGTTGTTGCTCAATACGACCACCGGCCGGCCCTTCAGGTCGGGCTGGAAAACGCGCTCGCACGAGACGAAGCAATTATCACAGTCGATGATGGCGTACATGGGGAAAGGGAGTAGAGGGTAAAGGGTAGAGGGTAAAGAGTAATGAGTAGTGTAGATACAAACTACTGACGAAAGGGCGACCTTAGGGACTATAGTCTATGAGGGGCGACCCCTTCTCACTTCACCTTGTGTATCACATAGCTGACTACGCCCCAGATCTCGAAGTTGTCCTCGGTGTGTACCTCGATGATGGGGAAAGAGGGATTGTGCGGGATGAGACGTATCAGACCGCTGGCGCGTTGAGACAGGTCCAGGTCCTTGACAGTGAACTCGCCATTGAGGAAACAGACCGCCGTGCAGCCGTCCGTGGGATCGACGCTGCGGTCTATGACCAGTATGTCGTCCGGATGGATGCCGGCATCGATCATGCTCTCGCCCACCACACGACAATAGAATGTCGAGGCTGGATGCGAAATCAACTCCTTGTTGAGGTCCAGGGTGCGGTCCATATAGTCTTGCGCCGGCGAGGGGAAACCTGCCCTGACTCCGCCATCGGCGTAGGGCAAAGGTAACTCCGACGAGAAGTCGGACTGCAAGAATATCACTTCGTGTGCCAAGGGACTAATGTATTATTGATTCAAGTTTCGCAAGTCTTCAACTTGCTCACTTTCAGTAGTAAAAGGGAGAGAAAGGGGAGTGAAAAGGTAGTAAAAGGGACGTTTGCTATTATCGGCGGGAGTTTCAGAGGAAGTTTGTATCGTCCCTTTCTCTCCCCTT
>JAILKE010000095.1 GCA_024694125.1 Bacteroidales bacterium | reverse complement strand
TGTAGGCTACGAGAACGTAAGGCCTTGACTTTTCTCCCCCTACTCTTTGGGTCAAGCCAAAGATCCTCGCAGCGAACAAGCACGATTGATAATCGTGCAGCGAGAAGACGAGGCTTTAGCCGAGAGCCAAGGGCGCACTCCGCGCAGGAGAATAACAAAATGAGATATTAGTCTCCCAGCGCCTGAGCAAGGTCGGCGAGGATATCATCGATATGCTCGGTGCCGATAGAGAGGCGGATAGTAGCAGGAGTGATATGCTGCTCTGCGAGTTCCTCGGGCGAGAGCTGCGAGTGAGTAGTGGTGTAAGGATGGATCACCAAGCTCTTTACATCAGCGACGTTGGCGAGGAGCGAGAAGATCTGCAACTTATCGATAAACTGCCAGGCCTCCTCCTGACCGCCCTTTATCTCGAAGGTGAAGATGCTGCCAGCACCCTGTGGGAAATACTTCTCGTAGAGAGCATGGTCAGGATGCGAAGGGAGAGATGGATGGTGCACAGAGGCTACCTTTGGGTGTTTACTAAGGAAATCTACTACCTTCAGGGCATTGGCGACGTGACGCTCCACACGGAGGCTCAATGTCTCGACTCCCTGCAACAGGATGAATGCGTTAAATGGAGAGAGCGTAGCGCCAGTATCGCGCAATATCACCGCACGGATACGTGTCACATAAGCGGCTGCACCAACTGCATCGGCGAAGATTATGCCGTGATATGATGGATCTGGCTTAGCGAGGGTTGGGAACTTGTCGGCATTGGCCTTCCAGTCGAACTTACCGCCATCTACGATGACACCACCAAGGCTGGTACCATGTCCGCCGAGGAACTTGGTGGCTGAGTGTACGACGATGTCGGCACCATGCTCCAATGGACGTATCAGGTAGGGGGTACCGAAGGTGTTATCGACGATGAGGGGCAGACCATTGCGATGTGCTACCTCTGCTACACCTTCGATGTCGAGCACGTCACTGTTCGGATTGCCGAAAGTCTCGGCAAAGACTACCTTGGTATTGGGCTTGATAGCAGCCTGGAGGGCCTTGAGGTCGTTCACCTTTACTATAGTGTGGCTGATGCCCAATGCCTGCAAGGTGTGGGTAATGAGGTTGTAAGAACCTCCATAGATATTGTCGGCAGCGACAATGTGGTCACCAGCCTGCAGGATGTTCTGCAACGCGTAGGTGATGGCGGCAGCACCGCTGGCTACGGCCAGACCTGCCACACCGCCCTCGAGGGCAGCCACACGGTCTTCAAAAACACCTTGGGTACTGTTGGTAAGACGACCATATATATTGCCTGCATCACGCAGACCGAAGCGGTCAGCTGCATGCTGCGAGTCGTGAAAGACGTAACTGGTGGTCTGATAGATGGGCACTGCACGTGAATCGGTTGCTGGGTCAGCCTGTTCCTGGCCTACATGGAGTTGGAGAGTCTCAAAACGATAATTCTTGTTTGACATAACGATAATGGTTTTAAAGAAGTAGTTACTATTAGGGAGTTATCGTACGGGTAATCTCTGACCGGTTGCACTGACGATACTTTGACCTGTCGTCGGCCAAGCAATGCTGTTCGACTTTCGACGGTGCAAAGGTATATAAGAATAGGCACATCTTCCAAACATTCGGCTAATGTTTAGAAAATATGCCTACTATTTGTGTATTTGTAGAATATCTATCTACAAAATCATCCACATTCAGTATTCAAGGCTTATCGTTCCTGCTCGTAATACTCGATCTTGCAATCCGGCAACTTGCTCCTTTCGGACCGCAATCGCGGCAAGTCCGGAACGGTGATGCGCTCCAATATCGGACAAGCATGCAATGAATAGTCTCCGACCGAGAGCAGATTGCGCGGCAGGAGCACCTCCCGCAGATTGCCACATTGGCAGAACAGATTGTTGCCCCAGTCATCCTGCCGCGGCTTCAGACTCACCATGTAGAGCGAATCGGCTATCACCTCGGTCACATCGTACTTGGCATTGCGTGTAGCACGAGTATTGCTGATCTCCAACCACTTGTCGTGCGTCATCTGGCGGAAATCATACTTCTTGTCATCGTACCTTATCCAGAACGCATGTTCCGCAGCATTGTACGAGAAATAGGCTGCCGTATCGGACATGATCCGGGCATCGGACAGATCAAGGTAAGCCAACGAACCATGCCACTCGGGCAGACGCTGCACCTCAAGGTCGCCCGCCATCTGACGCAGACATCGTATGTCGGCACTGTTGATGGGACCACTCACCTTGAGCCGGACCACATCCTGGCGCTGCTGCTCGGTCATCTGCTCCATCAGCGTACCTGCCTCCTGCAGTTGTACCTGGAGTGAGAGCTCTGCCTCGGCTGGCAACGGGCGGATATCGACCAGCACTTCGTCGAGTACGGACCCCTCCTCCAACCTATCATCGGGCGTGATGAACCTGTACCAACCGTCGTAGTTACCGCTCCAACCCATGTTGAGGTGGTAATAGCCACGGTAGTAGCCATCGCACACGAAGAAATGATTGAAGCCTGCCATCAGCACAGGACGACGCTGGTGCAACTCGTCATAGACCACACGGAGCGCCTCGCGTTCGGTAGCGAAACTACGGATCAACTGCATGCGGGGCGAAAACCGGAAATCGCGCACCATCGCGGAACGGATATTGTAGATGTTCGAGCCTGTCGCCGCCATGCCGAAATGGGATTGTATCGACCTGGCTATGCGCGCCACCAACGGAGCTATCTGGGCTGTATCGGCATCGGGACCGATGTAGGCCTTGGCGGTCTCGGACCAGTCTATCGCATCGGCCGGATACTGATAGTAGGACATCAGTTGTCCCACGCCCGTCGCTCCACATCCGGTCAGGGCTCCGTCGGGGATGCCTTCAAACCGGCACAGGCGGAACTGGCGCCACTTGATGTACTTCAGCAACGAGAGCACGGCATCCGCGTCGCTCGGTTTCGGACCTCCGACCAAGGCGGATCGCTGGCCATCACGCATCTGCTGGAGCGTCCTTTCGTAGTAATGGAAGAGTTTCTCTATGCCGATATCATTCTTGTCATACACTCGGGTTGCGCCGACGGAGAAGGCGAGCACGCGATTGTCCAAGCAGGGTGCGACCGAATCGCGCGCCACCAGCAGGAAGCGTTTCTTCTTCCAGTCAGTCAGGAAGACGATATTCTTGCCCAACTTACTCACGGACAGATTGATCTCGAACACATCGGCGCCACGGTTTGTGAGGAATTCACGGGCACACATAAAGACATTCTCACGCTCCTTGCGACTGAGGGTTTCACCCGCCTTGGCTCGCGGACGGGCCAAGGCAGCAACGGTCAGCAACAATGTAAGCGTGAGAATCAGGTATCGTTTCATAAGAGGGGGAGTAAAAAGGTAATAAAAAGGGAGTAAAAGGGTTATAAAAAATGCAGTAAAAAGGGACGAGGATTCTATCATCAGTCTTCCATCTTAGGCAGGACGAGATTGAGCACTACAGCCAGTACGAACACCACTGCTACGCAATTCTCGGCGAAGATGCTGCGCACTATATCGGGGAAGACTCCAAAGATCTGCGGCACGGCGGTGAAGCCCAGGCCCACACTGAGCGAGAGCGATACGATGAGCATGTTACGTTGGCCGAAACCACACTTGGAGAGCATGCTGAAACCTGCCACCAGTATCGAACCGAACATGATGATGGTACAACCGCCCAGGACAGCCTGAGGCACGGTAGTAAGCAATGCTCCGACGGCGGGGAAGAGTCCTCCCACGATCATAATGCAGGCACCAATGCCGATAGTGAAACGGTTGATGACCTTGGACATATTGACCAGACCGACATTCTGACTGAAAGTGGTGATGGGTGTACAACCGAACAATCCTGCCACAGTGCTGACGATACCGTCACAGGCAATGGCTCCGGAGAGTTCGCGGTGGGTGGGCTGACGCTGCAACGAACCAGCACACAGCGCCGAACAATCGCCGATATTCTCAGTAGCAGCAACCAGGAAGATGGCCAATACCGACAGAATACTGCCCAAGTCAAGCTCGGGCGTGAACGGCATCCATTGGGGCAACGAAACAACTGGCACGCCCTGCATACCCGAATAATCGACCATACCCATGCAGAGCGCCACGATATAACCGACTATCAGTCCCACCAGCACGGAGAGCGAACGGAACGCTCCCTTGGCAAAAACCTGTGTGAGCATACATACGAGCAATGTCACGGTACCAACTATCCAGTTGTGCGCTGCACCGAAGTCTGCTGCGCCCTGACCTCCGGCAAAGCTGTTGGCTCCGATAGGCAACAGAGAGAATCCGATAGCGGTCACGACAGTGGCAGAAACGACTGGGGTGACAATGCGCAACCAATACTTAGCGGTCAGGCCCAACAGTCCCTGCAAGAGACCACCCACGATGACTGCACCCATCAGCACGCTCATGCCCTGTGCCGAAGCAATGCTGAGCGACAACGAAAGGAAGGTAAAACTGATACCCATCACGATAGGCAACCGCGCACCGATGCGCCACACTGGATAGAGCTGTACCAAGGTACCGATACCGGCTATCACCATGCAGTTCTGTATCAATGTAGCCGACAGGGCAGAATCCAGCCCAACGACATTGGCCAGAATAATGATAGGAGTAATATTGCTGACGAACATCGCCAGCACGTGCTGCAAACCGAAGGGCAATGACTTGAGGACAGGCACTCGGCCGTCCAATTGATAAAGAGGATTCATAGATCAGGTAATATTTACTAATTTCAAATTACTAATTAAGTAGGATCAATTACGAATCATGTTCGGCCAATTACGATTGACGACCATCATTGAGCAATAGATACATTGCTGTACTGGATAGAATAGTCATTCTTGATATAAGGCTGATACTTGCGACGGCCATTGGCCACATCCTCCATACGCCGGAGAATGGATGCCTCCATCGCCGAAGGTTTGTCCTCACTCTCGGCAATGGACTTCTTGGCCATATCCACCATCTCGTTCATATCAATGGGCGAGGGCAAATCAACCCGTAGAACTGGAAGATAGATATCCCCACCTATGTTGCGGAACTCCTGCCGCTTCTCGCCGTTCGACATGGACCTGGACTCATAGCGGAGCAGACTCCAAACATCCTCCATTATATAGTATCGAGTCGAGAACATCACGGTATCACCCTTGACATATTGATGCTCCAAGATATCTACCACTCGACCCTGTTCCTCGATGGTACCGACCAGACGGTAGCTGCCGGGATTCTTCTTGGCATACTTCAACGCTATGGAAATTCTGTCCAACGTTGCGTCTATCGGATTGTAGAAGAATAATTTGCTGCATTTCTTAGCCAATTTATCACTGAGCTCAGGTACACATCGAGCGAAACGCTCATTGCGGTAACTGGCCTTTCCCTGGGTATAGTCCATCTGGTAACTGAACTCCATATCGACCTTGGGATGCTTGAACAAGATATCTATTACCACACCATAACCCGCCATGCGCATAGCTGACTTCATGACGAAATAGAGTGCCTTGGGCATCAGTCTGGGCAATACATCCATATCCTGAGCGAAAAAAGAGGTACGGACATTGGCCTCGAGATGCTGGATGCGCTTGCGGTTGATCTCACCCTGCTCTATCACCTTCTGGAAGAGATAGACCGCAGCATCTTCGCCATTGGGAGTAACCAAGACGTTGGTCAGGCTGATGGGCTCCTCCTCCATCTTCACCTGGAGCTGCGCATTGCCTCCTGCATCCCACCGGACTGTATCCCTGTGGGTAGTATATCCGACATACGATACCTCGACGGGACACTCTGCTCCCTGAAGACTGTCCAACCGGAAGTAACCATCCATATCACACACTGTACCCTGACCCGTAGTGGGCAGATAGACAGTGGCAAAGGAGGCACTCACAGAGTCGGACAACATGACGCGGCCCTCGATACTCCGTGCATCTACCTTCCGTGGTGCCATGCTCATGAATAAGGCACCGAAGCACACCATCAGTAATGTCTTTCTGTTCACGTCGATATTATTTAGTTCAAGATACAAACGTCGGAAATATTCTGTTCGAGATACAAAAAAAGTCTCAAGTCACGCAAGTACATACTTACGAAACTTGAGACTATGAATCACAATCGGCCTGCAGCCTTCTGGTACTTAGTAGCTGCGACAAAGAGATTGGCCTTGGCATTGGCCAACTTGGCGTAAGCCTGCTGCCACAAGGTCTGAGCCTCGAGCAAGTCACTGAGAGACTCCGTACCGTGGTTGTAACCCGACCGACTGCTGTGCAGATTGTCTTCGGTCTGAGCCATACTCTTGCGCGACAGTTCTACCTCCAGATAGGCCTCATCCAGATTATTGGCTGCCTGAGCCAATTCCAGATTCATCTGCTCAATCAGGTCATCCTGTTCCAACCGGGCTCGTTCTGCCTCGAGACGGGCAGCCTTGACCTTGTGAATGCCGGCGTTGGCATGGTAGAGCGGAACCGTGACATTGAGCATCACTCCAGCTACCGGTTCATTGAGCATCTTGCTGCCAGCTACCTCCAGACCATTCATATAGGTATAGGTAGCTCCGAGCACAACCTGCGGCAGATAGTCTGCACGCTGCAGTTTCACCTGCTTGGCAGCCAGTTCCGCCTTCATCGACAGAACCTGATACTCCGGACGGTCACTCACATCGGCGGCACGGTCAGGACGGACGCCCGTCATGGCAAATGCCTCACTATCGACCTGTATGGAAGTGGTCAATGGTAATCCGACATAGTGGCAGAGGTTCATGGCAGCCAGACGCTGACCATTCTCTGCCTGGCGCAACTGCAGTTCCGCCTCGGACAACTTGACCTGGACCTTGAGCACGTCATTGCGGCTACGGATGCCACGACGCTCGGCATTCTGCACATCGGTGAGCAGGGAGGTGAGCAATGAGTCATACTGGACTGCCACCTTGTGCATCTCATTCGCCCTGACCACCAGGGCATAGGCCTCCTGCACCTGGACGATGACCTGCGTGCGGCTCAACTCCGCGCCCTGCTGCGACATCCGGTGACCGAGTTTGGACATCTGGTAGGCTGTAGTGACCTTGCCGCCCATGTAGATAGGTTGTTCTAGGGTGATACCTGCCTGAAAGACATTGCCGAACTCATACTCGATGCCCTTGCTGTAACCGCCCATCTGTTGACCGAAAGCCTGCACAGCCTGCATCTGTTCGGCACTCGTGAAGTGACCCAACTGTGCCAACCCGGTCAGGAACTGATTGACTCCGCCCGTCAGCCCGGCAAAGAGATCTTCGCCCAACGTTCCCTGGGCATTGCTCCATACATCGGAAGCAACCAGTTTGAAGTTAGGGAAGAAATTGGCACGATAGTACTTGACATCATGGCCGTAACGCTCGGACAGTTTCTGCGCCGAGAGCAGAGCCTTGTTATTCTGCAATGCCAGGCTGATGCAACTGTCGAGCGAGAGCACCGAAGCATCGGACTCAGCCTGTGCACTGGCAGCAAGGGGTAATATGGTTAAGCAGCCAGCCACGACTGCTGATATCAACTTTCTCATTGTTACTGATTTATAATGTACTGCGACGAAGCATTGGCCGACACACTGGTCTTCGTATCGGAACCGCCATCGTCAGGACGAATATGATAAAACAATGCGTAGAGAACAGGGATAATGACCAGACAGATGAATGTGGCCATGAGCAAACCGCCCATAATGGTGACTGCCATAGAGCCGAACATTGCATCCGGAACCAAAGGAATCATACCGAGGATAGTGGTCATAGAGGCCATCAGCACGGGACGCAAACGAGAGAGCGACGAATCAATGAGTGCCTGACGACGGTCCTTGCCACTGCTGATCTGCAACTTAATCTCGTCCATCAGCACAATGCCATTCTTGATCATCATACCCACCAGTCCCAGCACTCCGACTATGGCCACGAAGCCGAACGTCTTGCCCGAGATGAGCACTGCCGGGATAACGCCAATCAGAATCATTGGGATGCAGCAGAAGAGCAAGGTCGGAACCTTGTAATCCTTGAAGAGCAGCACCAGGATACATATCATCAGGATGATGGCCAATGGATAGTTCTTGAAGAGGTACTTCATCGACTGGTCGGAAGCAGCCTTCTCTCCTATCCATTCAAGCTTGTACCCCTCGGGCAACTGCAGTTGTTCGGAGAGTGCTACCTCGACCTGCTTACGTGCAGCCTCTGTACCCAGACCAATGACCGGAGAACTCTGTACTCGCTGAGCACGGACACCATTGTAACGGATCACGACAGGGTCTTCCCAATCGACCGTGATACTGTCACATATCTGGCGCAACGGAGCCGGAGCCATCACACGCTGCACGGCCTGCTGGACATTGAGCCTGCCCGAAGCCATGTCGTACATCGACTCCTCGTTGAGCAGATTCTGGATATTGGGCATCAATCCGAAGATGGTAGCCTCCTCGAGGTTCTCGACTGGCTGACCATCCGTATCTACACACTTGACATAAACCTTAGTTGAATGTATGCCATTGTAGTACTGACCTACTGGAATACCATCGGTCGAAGCCAGAAGCGAGGTACCGACAGCCTTGCGCGACAGACCGATACGGCGGGCATTGGTCTGGTTGTAATGTACGGTGAGTACAGGCACCTTGGGTTCCCAGTCGGTAGTGATGATTCGCACTGCACCCGTACGCAACATAATCGCTTCGCACGAATCGGACAATGCGTGAAGTACTGCCGGATCGGAACCGGAGAACTGCGCCTCGATCGGATATTTCTTGTACATCAAGTTGTAACGCTTGAACTTGATATAGGCATCGGGGAACATCTTCTCGACATGAGCCTGGATATCGTCCATATTGTCCTTGAGTGCCTCGGGCGACTCGAAGTTGATGATCAACTCACCATAGGCCAACGAAGGAGTAGCGATGCTGCGCACCAGATTGTAACGCGAAGGGGTACCTCCCGTCGATGCCACGATATGCGTGATCTCCTTGCGGGTACGCAGGTAGGACTGAATGCTGTCCAGGTCGCTACCCACCTGAGTGTAATTGCGGCCCTCGGGCAACTTGTACTCCATATAGAGCTGGTCATACTCCATATCGGGGAAGAATGCCTGCGGAATGAACTTATAGCAGTAGCCTGTCACAGCAAGCAGCACGACCATGGTGAGTATGGTAGTCCAACGATGGTTGAGCACCCACTCCAGCAGGCTGGTGAGCTTGCGATATGACCAACTGTCGTATTCCGAAGCACTGCGACGTTCTACATCACCCTCCTCGTCACCGACTCGCTTGGAGGTGCGGGTACGGAAGATACGCTGCAGCCAACTGTGTTTCTCTATCTCGCGCTGGCGATGTTCCTTGTACTTAGCACGGACATCGTGCGCCTTGTCGTGAGCACGTTGAGCCACCTCGTCCGTACGGCCATAGAGCAACGCGCCCGACATGATAGGAACATGGACCAATGCCAGAATCCACGAGAGCAGCAACGATACCGACATCACGATGAACAGGTCACGGACATAGAGGCCAGTAGTATCGGGCGAAAGGAAGATGGGCAAGAATGCCAATATCGCTATCAACGTGGCTCCGAGCAGCGGCATGGCTGTCTTGCGCCCCGTAGCCGTGAGGGCGTGAGTGGTAGAGTAGCCCGCTTTCTTATCGACCAATACGCCATCGACTATCACAATGGCATTATCGACCAACATTCCCATGGCCAGGATGAACGAACCCAGCGAGACGCGCTGCAAGGTACCGTCCAGGGAATGGAGCACCAGGATAGAACCCAGCACGATGATGATCAAGCTATAGCCGATGATGATGCCCGAACGGAAGCCCATGAAGAGCATCAGCACCACGACGACCAACAGGACCGATTCCAGCAGATTGAGCAAGAAAGTAGAGAGAGCATCATTGACGCGCTCCGGCTGGAAGAAGACCTTGTGGGTCTCGACACCTACAGGCATCTGTTCCTGCAACTGACGCATCTTGCTTTCCACTGCCTTGCCTATCTTAGTAATGTCCGTACCCGAGATGGCAGAGATAGAGATACCCAAAGCCTTCTCGCCGTCATAGGCCATCGCGCTGCGTACAGGTTCATCATAGTTGAGCGTCACGTCGGCAATGTCCGACAATCGGAGCTGATCCTGTTCATGGCCCTGTATGATGAGGTTGCGGATATCATCCACAGACGATGAGCGGTCACCCACAGTGACACGTACACGGTTATTGCCATTGTCGAAGTAACCACCATAGACCGTGACGGTCTGACCATTGAGCGTATTGATTACCTCGACGGGCGACACGCCGATATTGGCCATCTTGTCACGCTTCACGGTAACGTCGATGCACTCATTGCGCTTGCCATAAATATCTACACGCGACACGCCGTCGATGTTGGCAATCTCGCGCTTCATGAACTCAGCATAGTCCGAGAGCTGGCGGTCCGTGAGTCCGTCACCCGTCAGGGCATAGAACATACCGAACACGTCGCCGAAGTCATCCTTGACCTGCACAGCACTAACACCCGCAGGCAGAGGCACGGCACCGACCTTACGTCGCATGATGTCCCAATGTTGCTCCAACTGGTCGTTGGGCACAGTGCTGAGCAACTCCACCATCATGATGCACATATCGGCATAGCAGTACGACTGGACAGAGTTGACGTCGGGCGTCTGGCGGATAGACTTCTCGAGCGGATCGACCAACTCGAGTTCCACCTCGTGAGCCGAAGCTCCCGGATAGACGCCCACGACCATCGCCTGACGCACCTTCAGCTCGGGATCTTCGAGTTTCGACATATCATAGTAGGCATACAGGCCTCCCATAATGAGCACCACGATGATGAGGTGCACCAACTTATGGTTGTCAAATGCCCATTTACCAAAATCCATATAACTGACAGATTAAATGTTTACTTGGGGGAATTGAGGGGGATAGATTAAAGGAAAAAGTAAAAAAGGAGAAGGAAGGGGGAACCCTGCTTACAGCAGCCCTCCGACATTCTCGGCCGAAGTAGGCTGTGTACGACGTACCTGCTGACCGTCGGTCAAGTGGTGCACACCACTCTCGACAATCTCCTGACCTGGATGCAAGCCCGACAGCACCTGCATGGTACCGACCGACTTGAGAGCGGTAACACTGACGGGAGTCTGGTGCAATGTGCCTCGCTCCTGCCCCGTTGGTTCATAGACGAAGACGAAGGTCTGACCATCCTTGTGGAAGACGGCACCCGAAGGAATCTCGACCGGAGCCTCGTCCTGATCCTTGTACTGAATATTGACCAATGCGGTCATGCCCGGAGTGACACGGCGCAACACGTCACGCTGGTCCGCCTCACCCTCCAGCAGCAACCTTACCTCGTAGAGCTGATTGGCATTGGCGCGTTGTGCAATGCTGACCAACTTGAGCGGGAAATGCTGTCCCGGCAGGACATCGAAAGCAGCCGTAAACCGACCGAACATCGACGATTGCATATATTCCGATGCTGGGATATTGATGACGACCTCCAGTCCCTTGGAACCGAAGACCGATATGATAGGCATACCGGCAGCCACCGTCTCGTGGCTCTCGTGCAACACACGATGCACATAACCGCTAAAGGGAGCACGCAACTGACAGTCAGCCACTTGATCCTTGGCATGCTGATACTTGGCTGTGATCTGTTCCAATCCGTAGCGCGCCTTGTCATAGTTCTGTGCCGTGGTACTTCCATCTTCATACAGGCCAATGACGCGTTCGCAATCGGCCTTGACCTGCTCATACTCAGCCTCGGTAGCGCTGAGCTGCACCTTGTAATCACGATCGTCCATCACTGCTATCACCTGACCTGCAGAAACGGCATCGCCCTCCTTGACCAACACACGATCCAAAGTACCGCTCACGCGGAAGGCGACATTGGAAGAATTTACAGCCTGGGTGCGACCAGGATAAGAGGTATGCGCCGACTCTGATACCAGTTGCACCTGAGTCAGACGGACCATAGGCGGTTCGCTGACGGTCTGCTCCTGTTCACCACAAGCCGTGAGGCTCAACATGGCGGCAGCGAGCAGCAATGAAATAGAACCTTTCATATCACTTAAAGATTTTTCTTAAGATAACGGAACAATTGAGAATAAATATAGTTGGACGTATTGCCACCGCGTATGAAGTGGTTGCGGTTGGTATATACGTGCATGTCGAACGGAATGTCGGCCTGTACCCAGCGCTCGGTCAACTCGTAGGTATTCTGCGGATGCACATTATCATCGGCCGTACCACAGATGATGAGCACGTCGCCCTGCAACTTGTCGCTGCGCTCCAGCACGCTCGCCTTGCGGTAACCCTCAGCATTCTCCTGCGGCGTACGCATATATCGCTCGGTATAGACTGTATCGTAGAACTTGAAGTCGGTCACTGGCGCTACGGCCATACCCAACTTATAGACATCATTGCCGCCACACAGGGCCATCAGCGTATTGTACCCGCCGAAGCTCCAGCCCCACAGGGCCATGCGCTTGGGATCAACGTAGGGCAACGTGGCGAGGTAACGGCCGGCGTGAAGCAGGTCCTCGGACTCGCGCACACCCAGTTCGCAGTAGGTCTGTCGTTCCCAGGCTGCACCACGGGCGCCTGTACCGCGGCCATCCACGCAGGCTACCAGATAGCCCTCCTGATTGAGGTACTGCTCCCAGTCGAACTGCCAGTTGTCCAGTACCTGCTGGCTACCAGGACCACCATATTGCTCGACCAGCACTGGATAGTGACGTGAGGAATCGAAGTCATACGGCTTGGTCAGATAGCCATAGAGTACATCACCATTGGGCGTAGTGAACTCGAAGAATTCACGATGACTCATGTGGGCTACGTGCGACGATGCACGATACTTGCTGTTGTCCTGCATCACCTTGACCGTCTTGAGGTTCTTGACGGTCTCGAGGGTGACACGCAGTGGTGTCTCGGCATCACTGTAGAAATGCTGCATATAGACAAAGCCCTCACTGAAGTAGGCTCGATGCGTACCGCGGCAACCGGCACCATCCTTACCTCCGTTGAAGAGTGGCAACATTCGGCCCTTGGCATCGACCTTGTATATGCCGCGCGTCAAGGCAGCCGGCATGTCGGCACCCTCGCCCAGATAGGCGGTCTGCACGTATGCAGCGCGGGTCTTCGGGTCATAACCATAGACATTGGTCACATCGAACTCACCGCTGGTAATCTGGCGCTGCAGGTTGCCTGCCATCGTGTAATAATAGAGATGACGATAACCCGACCGCTCACTGACGAAAGTGAATCCATCGTCATAGAAGCGAATCAGGTCCATGTTATCGGGCGATACATACTGGGGATTCTGGTCCTGCACCACCATCTTGGCCACACCCGACCCTGGATGCACGAAGTACATACGGAAGTCGGACTGATGACGGTTGAAGGTCATCACGGCCATCTTGGTTGCATCTCGTGTAGGACGTATGCGCATGATGTAGCCATCCTCGTCGCATGGCACGTTCATGGGCAGGCTACGGCGGTTATAGATATCATAACTCCATGCGGTCACCTTGCTGTTGCGGGCGCCTGCCACGGGATACTTGTATGTATAGTTGCCTGGATAGAGTTCATATTGGCTCAATGTCGGGGCTGCACCCTGGTAGAGCGGCAGGCTGTACTCGGGCACCTCGCTCTCGTCAAACTTCAGGTAGCACAGGTATTTAGAGTCTGGACTCCAGTCGAAAGCCACGTTCATCGAGAACTCTTCCTCGTAAACCCAGTCCGGGACGCCATTGATCACCTTGTTGCGTTCGCCATCGGTAGTGACCTGATGTTCGCTCTTCTCGATCGACGCGCTCATGATCTTGGTGATATACAGGTTGTTATTGCGCACGAAGGCGACCTGACGGCCATCGGGTGCCAGGTGAGCTGCCTGCACGCGGCCCTCGGTGAGTCGCTTCAATGTATTGCGGCGCACACCGCCTGCCTCGATCACGCAGTAGTAGTAATCGGCGGTGAACGAACGGCGGTAGATTGCCTCGGGATTGGCATAGACCAGCAGACGCTCCTCATCCTGACTCAGTTCGTAACCCGAGAGACGGACCTTGGACAGGTCCAGTTTCTCGTCATTGCGCACACGGTCCAGCGACAGCAGCGTATCTACTGCCGCGCCATTGCTGTACTTGTATTTGACGATGGAACGACCATCGGCCGACAATGCTGTATAGTGCAGGCCATCGGCCGTAGAACGAAAGACAGGAGCACCAGATTGCATGTATGCTCCCGAACGGAATGACTTAATAGACAGAGGCTCTGCGGCCATTGTACCTGCTGCTACAGCAAGCCCCGACAGAGCGAAAAGCGATGTTAATAATCTCACGAGAATATTGAAATATAAGATTTTACACTGGTCAACTCGCCTGGACCTGTACCGACACACATCGTAATGGGTCCCATCTGGGCGTTATGAGCCGACTGATACCTGATTACATCCTACCCCACTTCTATCATTGACCCTGGCCCAACCGATATCCAGTCTCCCTGTTCACAACGATTGAAAGTAATAGGAATCTAATACCCTTGTAATAGGGAGACTATTCATAAAATAAGGCTGCACGAGGCAATGTTTGGTCAGTAGGAATTAAAGATGAAGTTACAACTGGTCGTTGCAGATACTATCGCAGAGCGTATCGTAGATCTCTGCATACTTCTTGGAACGGAGGAATTTCTCCAGCAATTCGCAGTGGTGCAGGTGGTGCATATCCGTACCCAGGAAATTGACGTAACCCTGTTCCAACAACCAGTATGCCATCTTCTTGGTCACATCACCGTAGTAGCCAGCGAAGGACAGCATATTGACCTGGAACTCGACCTGCATCTCCTGCAGATTGTGGTAGAACCGTCCGTGATGACCGCAGTAATAGAGATACCGCTCTGGATGAGCCAGCACCAGGTAATAGCCATCGGACAGAAGCCGCTCCACGAGTTTGTCGAGGGCGGGCACGGGATGGGAGAAACTGTTTTCTATGAGCAGGTATTTTCCGTGCAATGGACGGATCTGACATTTGGGATCACCATACTTACCGGTCTGCATCAGTTCGATGAATGAGTCATCCATGCGATACTCGAAACTGAAGTCCTCACATTGAATCTGGATATTCTGCTCCGCAGCCTGTTGCTTAAGTTCTGAAAAAAGCGGCTGTATGATTTCGGGGGTATTCATGAACCGCGGAGAGGTATGGTGAGGCGTAAAAATAACCTTTTCAACGCCGAATTTCTGCAAGTAAGAGAGAAGCTCCAATGACTCCTCCATCGACCTTGAACCATCGTCCACACCAGGTATCAGGTGGCAATGTAACTCGCGTTTGTAAGGCAACGGAAGGAGTTCGCGCTTCTTGAATAAAAAATCAAACATACGTAGCTTGGTATATATAATTCGCACGGCAAATATACAAATTCATTATATAAAAAACAAACTTATTCAATAAAAATGCAAATAAACCGCCCGTTTTTGACCTATTTTCAAACAAATTCGCGGCCAAAACGAAAAAAATACGGTTCTAATGTCGCTATATTTGAAAGTTATTAGTATCTTTGCGCGGAAATAAAAAATCTTAAAGATACATTATCCAACCTAAAAACAACATGAAGAATTTAATCCAGCTTTTCGGCCTTGCCATGATTGCCATGCCGATTGTCAGCAGTTGCTCCAAGCAGGAGCCTGTACTCACCAAGTCAGGACTTGATCCCCAGAAGTTCGTTGCTACCGTCAACGGTAAGCAGACAGGTCTATACACCCTCACCAATGCCAATGGCATGGAGGTTTGTCTCACCAATGTAGGCGGACGTATCGTCAGCATCATGGTTCCGGACCGCAACGGCGACCTCAAGGACGTCGTACTTGGTTTTGACAATGTTCAGCAGTATGCCAACATGGATGAGCAGGGTAACGTCGGTAAGGGCAAGACCCCATCGGACTTCGGCGCCTGCATCGGCCGTTATGCCAACCGCATCGGACAGGGCAAGTTCACCCTGGACGGCACCGAGTACGATCTCCCCAAGAACAACTTCGGCCACTGCTTGCACGGCGGTCCTACCGGATGGCAGTATCAGGTATATGATGCCGAGGTGAACGACAGCAGTTCTGTCACCATGAGCATTGTCTCGCCCGACGGCGACAACGGTTTCCCTGGCACGGTCAAGGCAAGTTGCACCTATACCCTTACGGACAAGAATGAGCTGATTCTCTCGTACAACGCTACGACCGACAAGCCTACCATCATCAATATGACCAACCACTCATACTTCAACCTGAGTGGTGACCCAACTCACAAGATTACCGAGGACTCGCTGCTCATCTTCTCTAACCAGATGACTCCCGTGGACGACACCTATATGACCACCGGCGAGATTCGCGACATCGAGCCAGGCACCCCATTTGACTTCCTGCCTAAGCGTGAGACTCCACACATGTTCCAGGTCGGCGCACAGATAGCAGCCGACGACGAGCAGATCAAGAACGGCAACGGCTACGACCACAACTGGGTACTGCTGCCTACTCCTGACGGAGCCAACAAGATTGACCTCCCTGCCTGCGTGCTGATGAGCCCCAAGAGCGGCATCATCCTCGTGGTCAAGACTACCGAACCTGGTGTACAGTGCTACTCGGGCAACTTCCTCGATGGTACTGCCATCGGCAAGAAGGGCATCGCCTATCAGCAGCGTACCGGCATCTGCCTCGAGACCCAGAAGTATCCTGACACTCCCAACAAGCCAGAGTGGCCTTCGTGCACCCTGCGCCCAGGTGAGGAGTACTCCAGCGTAACTATCTTCCAGTTCACAACCGATAACGCCAAGAATTAAATGTCGGCCAAGAATCTGAACTGGATAGCAATCGGCACCATGTGGGCGCTGTTTGGCATGATTTCGTTCGTGACCAACATAGCCGCCCCTTTGGGCAATATCTGGTCCTCGCAATACGAGTGGGCAGGTATGGCTGGCAACCTGATGAACTTTGCCGCATACCTCTTCATGGGGGTACCGGCAGGGGCTATGCTGGTCAGATTCGGCTACAAGCGGACATTGCTGATGGCCCTCGGCGTCGGCGCGCTCGGTATGGGCACGCAACTGCTGTCGGGCTATGCTGGCGCAGATACAGAGGTGATGCAGGTGGCTGGCAAGGCCGTCTGCCTCAACCTCATCATTTATCTGCTCGGCGCACTGATATGCGGGTTCTGCGTATGTATGCTCAATACATGCGTCAACCCGATGACCAACCTGCTGGGCGGCGGTGGCAACCGCGGCTACCAGCTGATTCAGGCTGGCGGCATCATCAACTCTCTATCCGGTGCTGCTGCACCATTGGCGGCAGGAGCATTGATCGGCACGCTCACCGAGCGGACCACCATCAGTGAGGTGGCACCCATCTGTCTGGTCGCTCTCGGCATCTTTGTCGTGGCATTGGTCATCATCAGTTTCATTCGGATTGACGAGCCACAGGGCAATCTGGCGGACGAGCACTTCGAGCACTCGCCACTGCACTTCAGCCACTTCCGGCTGGGCATCATCGCCATCTTCTGCTCCGTGGGTATCGAGGTGGGCATCCCTGGCGAGCTGAACGCCTGGATCAGCCACATGGCAGGTCAGGATGGTTCTGTCATGGAGGGATCAGCCCAGGTGGCAGGCACCATGGCGAGCATCTACTGGATCATCATGATGGTGGGCCGACTGGCAGCCACCGTACTCTCCGGCAGGTTCTCCCCTCGTGCCCAACTATCGACCGCCAGCATCGTGGCCATCGTACTGCTCACGGCAGCACTCTGCACGGAGCAGGTCACATGGAGCATCGGACAGGTCCAGTTACCCCTGTCGTGCATCTTCATCGTGCTGTGCGGCCTGTGCACCGCCATACTGTGGGCAGCCGTCTTCAACCTCGCCACCGAGGGTCTGGGCAAATATACAGCCCAGGCATCGGGCATCTTCATGACCATGGTTGTGGGCGGCGGCATCATCCCTATGGTTCAGGACAGTGTGTTGCGCCCCTGGCTCGGCTATCTGGAGTCCTATCTGCTCATCATCGCTCTCTTTGTTTATATCCTATATTATAGCATCAGGGGGAGCCGCATCATACAGCATACCGACGATTGAAGCCATGAACAATTATACCATTCAGGCACATCGTATCAGAATACCAATTTTAAATAATACCAAAAATAACTAATTCAACCAATGGACAAAATCCTTTCCGCACTTAGTACCAACGGTTTTGAGACTATTGACTACGTAGTCTTTGCCGCTTACATCGTGCTTCTGGTTGGCTTGGGCATGTTCCTGAGTCGCTCCAAGAAGGGCGAAGAGAAATCATCGACCGACTACTTCCTCGCAGGCAATACCTTAACCTGGTGGGCTGTCGGTGCTTCGCTCATTGCTGCCAACATCTCGGCAGAACAGTTTATCGGCATGTCCGGTTCGGCATTTGCTTCCGGCATTGCACAGGCCGCATACGAACTGATGGCCGCTGCTACATTGCTTGTAGTTGGCAAGTTCCTGTTGCCTCTCATGATCGAGAAGAAGATTTTCACCATTCCTCAGTTCCTGCGTGAGCGTTACAACTGGGGTGTAGGTTTTGCATTCTCGCTCCTTTGGCTTTTCCTCTATGTATTCGTCAATCTTACCTCGGTAGCTTGGTTGGGCGCATTGGCCATCCAGCAGATCCTGGGTCTGCCTACCGATATCACTACCACGATAGCCGGCATTGAGGTCGATCAGGTCCGCATGGTCATCATCCTCTCGCTCTTCCTCATCGCAGGTATCTATTCTATCTACGGCGGTCTCGCTTCGGTAGCCTGGACCGACGTCATGCAGGTGACCTTCCTGGTCGGTGGCGGTCTCATCACTGCCTACGCTGCCCTTGACGTCATCGGTGCCGAGATGGGCCTGGGTGGTGCACTCGATGCACTGGGCCACATCAAGGACTATCTGGCTTCCATCCCTGGCGACAAGCACTTCAACCTCGTCGTCACCCGCAACGAAGAGCTCTATCCTGTCATCAATGGTGTCAAGGATGCTGCCGGCACTGTAGTTCAGAAGGAAGATCCATTCTTCACCAACCCTGGCATCGTCCTCATCTTCGGCGCTCTTTGGTTGACCAACCTCGGTTACTGGGGCTTCAACCAGTACATCATCCAGAAGGGTCTGGCTGCCAAGTCTTTGGCCGAGGCTAAGAAGGGTATGGTCTTCGCCGCCTTCCTGAAGATCCTCATCCCATTCATCGTATGTATCCCTGGCGTTTGTGCATACTACATCATGAATGCACCTGAGTGCGCCAGTCTGCGCGACACTCTGGCAGGTTCCATCACCCGTTCGGACGATGCCTACCCATTCCTGATCCGCAACTTCACTCCTACCTTCGTCAAGGGTCTGAGCTTCGCTGCCCTGGCTGCCGCTGTCATCTCTTCATTGGCATCCATGTTCAACTCGACCTCTACCCTCTTCACGATGGATATCTACAAGCAGTTCATCAACAAGAATGCATCGGAGAAGAAGCTCGTCAACGTCGGCCGTCTCACCTCTGTCTGCGCCCTGCTCATCGCCCTCATCGCCGTTTATCCTCTGATGGGTGGTATTGACCAAGCCTTCCAGTTCATCCAGGAGTACTCAGCCTTCGTTTATCCTGGCGTGGTAGTTATCTTCGGTCTGGGTCTGCTCTGGAAGCGTGCCAGCGGCACTGCAGCTGTTGTCTGCGCCATCGGTACCTTCGCCTTCTCTATCATCTACAAGTTTGCCTTCCCCGAGGTTCCTTTCCTGGTTCGTTCCGGCTATGTCTTCATCACCTTGGTTATCCTCTTCGTCTGGATTTCTATCAAGAGCAAGAAAGCTGTTGAGGCAGACAAGCTTGACCAGCACACCATCAGCGCTCAGTTGCGTTGGAGCACCATCATGTACTGCGTTGCAGCTGTATCGCTCATCCTGTTCGTATGCTCATTCTTCAATGACACCATGCGCATCCACGGCTTCGAGGGTGCCATGATCTTCTTCGCAGCTATTACCGCTACTATCGGCTTCTATCTGCGTTCCAATGCATTGGACAAGGTTCAGGATCCTAAGTTGGTTGCTATTGACCTCAAGATCTTCGACACCGACCGCTCATTCAACATCGGTGCTGCCGGCGTCATCATCATCTTGACCATCCTCTATATTGCTCTCTGGTAATCGGACCAGAACAGCATTGAAATACAAACCTACTCCCTCTCGCCTTCCACGGCGTGAGGGCGTAGGCTTACTAATATATTTAGCCCTCTGGGCGCACACTTATTAAAGATTATAAAGATATGCTCGAACAACTCAAGAAACAAGTTTTTGATGCCAACATCGAACTTGTCAAGCAGGGTTTGGTCATCTACACTTGGGGCAATGTCTCTGGCATTGACCGCGAGAAAGGACTGGTCGTCATCAAACCCTCAGGCGTAGATTACGACGTGATGAAGGCCGAAGACATGGTGGTCGTTGACCTCATGACCGGCAAGGTGGTGGAGGGAGACCTCAATCCATCGAGCGACACCCCTACTCACCTCGAACTCTACAAGGCCTTCCCCAACATCAAGGGTATCGTACACACGCACTCTACGTATGCTACTGCCTTCGCTCAGGCTGGTTGCTCCATTCCTAACATCGGCACTACTCACGCCGACTATTTCTACAAGGACATCCCATGCACCGACGACATGGTTCAGGACCAGATGGCGGAATACGAGAAGAACACCGGCACGGTCATCATCGACAAGTTCAACCAGTTGGGCATCAATCCTGACCACACTCCTGCAGTCCTGGTCAAGAACCACGGTCCTTTCTCCTGGGGCACCTCTCCTGCCAACGCAGTCTATAACGCCAAGGTCATGGAACAATGCGCCAAGATGGCTTTCGTCTCCTTCTCTGTCAATCCCATGACCCGCATGAACCCTCTCCTCGTCGAGAAGCACTATATGAGGAAGCATGGACCGAATGCCTATTACGGACAAAAAAAGCACTGATGCTTTTTTCTCCGCAACAGGCAATTGATAATTGACAATTGATAATTGATATTTCCCCCTGATCATCAATGAAAGATAGTAACATCATAAAAGAGAAGAGCTTTAATTTCTCCATAAGAATTGTAAATCTCTACAAATATCTTACTATCCAGAAGAAAGAATTCGTTTTGTCCAATCAGGTACTCAGGAGCGGGACCAGCATCGGCGCCAACATTTGTGAAAGTACTCAAAGCGTAAGCACAGCCGATTTTTTGTCCAAATTAAGCATATCGCTCAAGGAGGCATGCGAAACGGAATATTGGATCAAATTATTATACAGGACGGAATATATAGACAAATCGCAACACGATAGTGTCATATTCGATTGTCAAGAACTCATCAAGATGCTCACTTCTATAATAAAGAAAACTAAAGAGAACTTAATAAATAATAACTCCGATAATTTTTAACTGAAATTGATTCGTTGATAGAACTCCACACTATGTGGTAACTTTTATCAATTGTCAATTATCAATTATCAATTATCATTAAAAATTTTCATGAAAATGTTTAATGATTTAGAATTATGGTGGGTAACTGGCGCACAGTTGCTCTATGGTGGAGACGCAGTAGTCTCGGTTGACGCACACTCAAAGGAGATGGTTGATGGCTTGAACAAGGGCGGTATCATCCCTATCAAGATAGTTTACAAGAATACAGCAAACTCGTCGGACGAGGTTGAGGCAGTCATGAAGGCAGCCAACAACGACCCGAAGTGCGTCGGCGTGATCACCTGGATGCACACCTTCTCTCCAGCCAAGATGTGGATCAAGGGTCTGCAGGCATTGCAGAAGCCATTGCTCCACTTCCACACTCAGTACAATGCCGAGATTCCGTGGGACACCATGGACATGGACTTCATGAACCTGAACCAGAGTGCTCACGGCGATATCGAGTTCGGTCATATCTGCACCCGTATGCGCAAGCCTCGCAAGGTTGTCGTTGGTTACTGGAAGAGCCAGGAAGCACAGGAGAAGATTGCCGTTTGGGCTCGCGTAGCAGCTGGTATTGCTGATGCTCACAACGTACGTTGCTTGATGTTCGGCATGAACATGAACAACGTTGCCGTTACTGACGGTGACCGTGTTGAGTTCGAGCAGCGTCTCGGCTACCACGTTGATTACTATCCTGTATCTTCGCTGATGGACTACTTCAAGAAGGTAACTGACGCCGAGGCTGATGCCCTCGTCGAGGAGTACAAGAAGGAGTACACCATCAAGATTGATGAGTCGGGCGAGAAGGTTTACTGGGAGAAGGTCAAGAATGCTGCCAAGGCAGAAATCGCCCTGCGCCGCGTACTGAAGGATGAGGGCGCTCTGGCCTTCACCACCAACTTCGACGACCTCGGTGATGCCGACATCAACGATCCTAACTTCGTCGGTTTCGACCAGATTCCAGGTCTCGCTTCTCAGCGCCTCATGGCCGAGGGTTATGGCTTCGGTGCCGAGGGTGACTGGAAGACCGCCTGCCTCTACCGCACTCTCTGGGTCATCCAGCAGGGTATGCCTAAGGGTTGCTCATTCCTCGAGGATTACACCCTCAACTTCGCTGGCGACCGCAGTTCTATCCTCCAGAGCCACATGCTCGAGGTTTGTCCTCTCATCGCTACGGACAAGCCAACCCTCGAGGTTCACTTCCTCGGCATCGGTATCCGCAAGCAGCAGACTGCCCGTCTGGTCTTCACCTCTAAGGTAGGTACCGGCATCAAGGCTACTGTCGTTGACCTGGGCAACCGCTTCCGCCTCATCACTCAGGAGGTTGAGTGCATCAAACCTAAACCAATGCCTAACCTTCCTGTTGCTTCTGCCCTCTGGGTTCCTCAGCCATCCTTCGAGGTTGGTGCCGGCGCCTGGATCCTGGCTGGCGGTACTCACCACAGCGCCTTCTCGTACGACCTCACTGCTGAATACTGGGAGGATTTCGCCGAGATCCTTGGCATCGAGTACATCCAGATCAACAAGGACACCACCACCGAAGGCTTCAAGAAGGAACTTCGCATGAACGAAGTGTACTACATGCTGAATAAGTCTTTGATGTAATATTCATCACCGAATTGAACTAATTGACACCAATGTCTTTCGGTTCAATTCGGTATTATTCTTTTATAATTTAACGAATTGCAATGGAAGATATTATTTACAAAGATGAAGCGTACAAAATAGTCGGAGCAATGATATCTGTCCACAAAGAACTTGGCTGCGGTTATCTATAAGCTGTATATCAAGAAGCTCTCGAAATCGAATTCACTCTTCAAGGAATTCCTTTTGAAAGAGAGAAAGAAATGGAAATCCTATACAAAGGTCGTTCCATCAGCAAGAAATACCGCCCCGATTTTATTTGTTATAACAAAATTATCGTCGAACTGAAGGCAGTAGAAGAACTTTTACCAGAATTCAAAGCGCAAACCCTAAATTACATGAAGATGTCAAATTCGAAATTGGGACTACTCGCCAACTATGGAAGACCATCTTTAGAGGTTCAGCGATTAGTACGTCTTCAAGGATGGTAATTTCGTCTCAATCTATTAAAATTTGTCTCAATTATAAAAGGAGCCCATTCTATAAATAATTTGTTTTATTCGTTTAATTCGGTGACATAATGCTTACCCCTAAACAGACTATAGAACAAGGTAAGGCCATTCTCGGTATTGAGTTTGGTTCTACCCGTATCAAGGCAGTTCTCATTGATGCCGAGAACAAGCCCATTGCCCAGGGCAGTCACGAGTGGGAAAACCAGCTGGTAGATGGCCTATGGACCTACAATATCGATCGTATCTGGTACGGACTGCAGGATTGCTATGCCGACCTGCGCAAGAACGTAGTAGCCGAGTACGACTGCGAGATAGAGCAGTTGGCAGCCATAGGCATCTCGGCCATGATGCACGGCTATATGGCTTTCGGCGGACATGACGAGAAGTTGCTCGTCCCGTTCCGCACATGGCGCAACACCAATACAGGCGCAGCAGCAGCCGAGCTCTCCAAGCTCTTCAACTTCAATATCCCATTGCGTTGGAGCATCTCGCACCTGTATCAGTGCATACTCGACGGCGAGGAGCATGTCAAGGACATCACCTATCTGACCACCCTGGCAGGCTACATCCACTGGCGTCTGACCGGACAGAAGGTCCTCGGCGTGGGCGATGCATCGGGCATGCTCCCAGTCGATTCCACCACCAAGGACTACGACCAGGAGATGATCCAGAAGTTCGACCAGTTGGTAGCGCCCAAGGGCTATCCCTGGAAGTTGGCCGATATCTTGCCCAAGAGTCTCTCTGCAGGCGAAGATGCAGGCACACTCACCGCTCACGGTGCAGAGCGCCTCGACATCTCGGGCCACCTCAAACCTGGTTGTCCGCTCTGTCCTCCCGAGGGTGATGCAGGCACAGGCATGACAGCCACCAATGCTGTCAAGCAGCGCACCGGCAACGTATCTGCTGGCACCTCGAGCTTCTCAATGATCGTGCTCGAGAAAAGCCTCAGCAAACCCAACGAGATGATTGACATGGTCACCACCCCCGATGGCAGTCCAGTGGCTATGGTACACTGCAACAACTGCACCTCGGACATCAATGCCTGGGTCAAGCTCTTCAAGGAGTACCAGGAGTTGCTCGGTGTTCCGGTCGATATGAACCAGATCTACGGATTGCTCTACAACAACGCGCTGAAGGGCGATGCAGACTGCGGCGGCGTATTGGCCTACAACTACATCTCGGGCGAACCTGTCACCGGACTGGCCGAAGGTCGTCCTATGGTGGTACGCAGTGCCAATGACAAGTTCAACCTTGCCAACTTCATCCGCACCAACCTCTATGCCACAGTAGCAGTGCTCAAGATTGGCAACGACGTACTGTTCAAGGAGGAGAAGATCAAGGTGGACCGCATCACCGGCCACGGTGGACTCTTCAAGACTCCAGGCGTAGGCCAGCGCATCCTGGCTGCAGCGCTCAACTCTCCTATCTCCGTCATGGAGACAGCGGGCGAAGGCGGCGCATGGGGCATTGCCCTTTTGGCAGGTTTCCTGGTCAATAACCACCGCAACCTCTCCTTGCCGGACTACCTGGACGATGTCGTCTTTGCAGGCAACACAGGCACCGAGATTGCTCCTACACCGGAGGATGTCGCAGGCTTCAACGCCTACATCGAGCGCTACAAGGCAGGTCTGGCCATCGAACAGGCCGCCGTTCAGGCCAAGCAGGCTTAACGTCTATCTGTACCTCATATCGGAGGCGGATACTCTTCCATGGGTATCTGCCTCCTTTCTCGTTTACTATCTATTTTAAATATTCAATAGAATTACAGGTCGATTTATAATACAAAATCGACATTTTTCCACTCTTCTTCTCATTTTTTTTCACAAATCGTTCTAAAATTCCAAAAATTAGATTATCTTTGCAAAAAATTAATATTAAAAAACGGATTCTACTTGGCAATACTGGCAACAAATATTCCTGATCTAACGGATGATTTGGAGCAAAACATACAATTTAGGGCTTTCTTAGCATCCTTCAGAAATTGTTGCAGCCAACACCAGCATCCTCACCAAGCGGTTGCATAATGCTCGTCAAAAGGAAATGGGACACAAGGTGCATTATGAAAAGTGCTAATCAATCATCCATTTGTTCTATTAGCGCTACTTAACTTAGATATCTAATACAAAGAGTTGCTTCTTAGAACTTAAATAATTGCCTTTATAATGGTAATCATAAATGCCTGCGAAGAACCCTTTCATTTAAATTTCTACTCTCGGGAATAGCCTTAATCTGTTCTACTCGTCAATTGAGTCAGAAAAGCAATAATGCAATTAGATTGTTGAATAAGATAGCCCCGTAGAAACTAGGCTTATATACAAGGGTATGAGTCTCCTAATAAGACCTTCAATCAAACTTTGAGAGAGATTCATAATCACTTTCTTTTTTGAAGACCAATATCAACAACGGACTAATTTTTAATAATACTATGGGAAAATGCAAATATTGTGGACAAAGTGCTGGATTTTTCTCTCATGTTCATAAAGAATGTGAGAATAAACATAAACTAGGCATAAATCAGTTAACAGAATTGATTACACACACACTAGAAAATCCACAAAATGTTGAAGACTGGGCAAGCCGAATCCGGTTGTTAAGCCATGATTGTTATTTATCTGAATCAGATATACAAAAAAGCATAAACTTTGCTATACAAAGTACGAATGTAGAAAATAACAACCTACGTTCTTCTTTGTTGCGTCTATCAGAATTGTTGGATCAATACAAAATGCAATTTTCTGATATCAAGGATTCTGCAATGAACATTATTCGTCAACTACTTCAAAACGAGACTAGAGATTATTTTCTCAAGAAGAATACTATTTCATCAATTTTAGATAGCATTAAAACAATAAAGAAAGAATTCTCCATAAATGGTGACTTATTAGAAGCGCCTATAATTTCTGGGTTGTCTTATGCTAAGGACAACAACGATGTACCAATTGAATCAATAAAAGACTATGTACAGAAGATATGCCAAGACATTCCAAATGAAGCAATAGTAAAAGAGATGCGTCCTATAGTTCAAAAACTCGCAAATCAATACTTCTCTGGGGAAATATCTATAGACGAATTTCAAGAAAATACTAATGCAATCACTAGAAAATCTTCAGAATTACAAAATATCTATTTGGATTCTTTGAGCAAGGCTGCAGATGTTTATCTAGAAGATGGTGTATTATCAGACGAAGAACGCATACGATACGACACTTTTACTGATACACTAAAATTACCTTTAGGGAATCTTCCAAGCAAATATGCAGATTCAAACATCTTAAAAGTTTGCCAATTGGGTTTTCTTTCGGACATCAAAAACGGAAAGAAACCAGCTGTTACATTAGATGCTCCAATCATCCTTACATCCAAGGAATACTATGTTTGGGTATATCCTAATGTAACCGCTTACGAAGAAAAAGTTAAAAGTGAATGGGTTGGAAGAAGCCGAGGAATAAGCGTAAGAATATGTAAAGGTGTATACTATAAAGTGGGTCAATCGAAAGGTCATAAAGTCGAAACTGCATATATGTCTCCCACATCCCACGGATATTTAATAGTTACAAATCGTAATCTAATTCTATACTCTCCACAAAAAAGCATCAAAGTACCTCTAAAAAAAATAATCAGTCTAATTCCTTATTCTGATGGAGTTGAAGTCCAACGCGAAACTAACTCTAAGCGATTAGTATTTGAAGGATTTGATTCTTGGTTTCTTATGAATCTGCTATCTGTCTTAGACTTATAATTAGTGTTTGCTGAATAATTAACAACTTTTTGATAT
>JAILKE010000074.1 GCA_024694125.1 Bacteroidales bacterium | reverse complement strand
AGGTCGGCATAGTTGCGGTTGTCCGCCACTGCCTGTGCTGCAAACGTCTCGGGCGACACACGGCGGGTAATCTGACGTGCTATCATCGGATAACTCGCCCCGCTCGGTATGCGCAGGTTGTCCTCCAGTACATACCACTGCCCATCCTTGCCCTCGACCAGGTCGATGCCTGCTATATGTGCATACACATTGCCTCGTGGACAGATACCCTCGCACTCGGGCAGATAGCCCTTGGACGAATAGACAAACTCCTCGGGCAGGACGCCGTCCCGAATTATCCGTTTGTCGTGATATATGTCCCACAGGAACATATTGAGGGCCTTGACCCGCTGGCACAGTCCGCTCTCCAGGTAATCCCAGTCCCGGGCCCCTATCACGCGGGGAATAGAGTCGAAGGGGAAGAGCTGCTCATTGAACACATTGTTCTTGTACACGCCGAAACGCACCCCATAACGCTCCATCCATTTGTTGACCGAGTCTCTGCTTTCGGTCATAGTCTTAATCCTTTTGTCCATAACTTCGTATAATAGTTGTTAACTTGTATCGTTCGTCTCCATCTCTCTGTGCCGCATTAATGGTGACTGTTCTTCTCGCGCAGGTGCTCCTCGTACTCTGCTATCTCTCTCTCGCCGATGTGTGCCAGGCCGTAGTGCTCGTCATGCTGTGAGAAGTCCAGGCCCACCATTTCGCTGTATGTCGATACGCGCATCGGAATCAACTTGTCTATCAGCCAGTAGCCTACCCAGCTCACCACGAAGGTGTAGCCCATCACGATGACTATGGCCAACAGGTGCAACAGGAAGACGATCACACCGTCCCACGTGCCTGCTATCAGGCCCTCCTGTATGAATATGCCGGTCAATACCGTGCCGAAGATACCGCCCGTGCCGTGGGTCGGGAAGACGTCGAGCGCATCATCTATCTTGCTGCGCGAGCGCCAATATACGGCGATGTTGCATATCAGTGTGATGACGAAAGCAATGCAGATGCTCTGTCCCACGGTCACATAACCTGCCGATGGCGTGATGGCCACCAGGCCGACCACACATCCTACCGCTGCGCCCATGGCCGATGGCTTGCGCCCACGCAGACAGTCGAAGAATATCCATGTCATCATAGCCGTAGCCGATGCCGTATTGGTGTTGAGGAACGCCTTGACAGCCTGTCCGTCAGCATGGAGCGACGATCCGGCATTGAACCCGAACCAACCCAGCCACAACATTGCAGCGCCCAGCAGCACGAAGGGGATATTGGCAGGTTCGCTCTTGCAGGTCTCGGCCTTGCGTCGGCCCAGGAAGATGGCTCCTGCCAGCGCAGCCACACCCGATGATGCATGTACCACTATACCGCCAGCGAAATCGACCACGCCCCAACGGCAGAAGAGTCCCTCGGGATGCCATGTCATGTGGGCCAATGGGCAGTAGATAAAGAAGAAGAAAAAGATCATGAAGAACATATACGCCGAGAACCTGACGCGCTCTGCAAACGAACCTGTGATGAGCGACGGCGTAATGATGGCAAACTTCATCTGAAACAGTGCATACAGTGCCAATGGAATGGTCGAACCGCCCAGGACGTTGCCCGCCGGAGTAGTATAGACCGAGGCGCCCACGTTGTGGAACATCGGGAAGGTGAGTGGATTGCCTATGATGCCGCCTATGTCATCGCCGAAGCAGAGTGAGAAACCTATCACTACCCACAGTACTGAGATCAGGCCCATGGCTATGAACGACTGCAACATGGTCGATATAACGTTCTTGGCTCCCACCATACCGCCATAGAAGAATGACAGTCCCGGGGTCATCATCAATACAAAGATCGTAGCCGTTATGATCCAGGCTACATCAGCGGCCGATATGACCGACCAATCACACTCAAAACTCGGTTCGCCTACAAAAACACCAATGACGGCTATCAGTGTCATGACCGTCATAAGGATTTTCCAACGCACTTTGATTTTCATCTTGTCTCTTTTAGTTTAGTATTTTTATTGATTATTACTGTTTCGCTTTTTGTCCGACGTACAGGCCTGCGTTTACCTTAATAACTGTACTGCCTGCATTGGTCGGTTTTATGCATTTTTTGTTTCACGCCGCAAAGATAGGCACATTTTCAGTATTTCTCATTATATTCAATCTATTTTATTTCTATTTTCTTCGTTCAGTGGCATTTTGCTATTATTTGTTCATGGTTTAATATATTTTGCCACAATTCAACATTTATATATGTAGTTTTGCACATTGGACTCCCACACAACCATTTCAGCGACCTTCCCCGAACTCATTGCCTCCACCTGACACCTTTCCACCACTCTTTCCCTATTTATATATAATATGTACGTCAATGCTTTATACGGGTGTTTTTGTTCGATAATTCTTTCCTCCATTCCTATCAATCATTGAGCCAACAACCGTCCCCGAGGTCCCCTCTTCTCCCTGAATACACCCCTCTCCTACCAGACGGGCGGCGAAATGCAAAAATATGCATTTCGCCGCCCGTTTTTCATTATTTGCACCAAATATTCGTTCTGCAACGAATATTTTATTATTTTGTTACGTTTTCTAACTATTTATTCTCAGAATCTATCATTTTGCTACTTGAAACAAAGTAAGCATTTCATTTATCTCATTTTATTATTTAATAAACAACTTCAACAATTCAACACAACGAAGAAATCAACTTTCCCTCTGTACCATGTTGCTCATGCTCAATAATTTGCAATACGGACTTTGCAAAACACAGCATTAACTAATAAATTTAGTTGGCAATATGCAAGTATCAACTAAAACTTTTCGTTCATAACGATATTTTTTCGTTACTTTGCATCGACCAAGGGAAACAAAGCTATGAAAAGACTCCTATTTTATATAGTTTTCGCGCTGGCTTGCACTGCCAGTTGGGCACAGACTACCGAAGGCGAGGCGACCGACTGGCGCCAGTTGCTCAACCAGGGGCGGCAATACCGCGAACAGGGCAACAGCTACCGCGCACTGCAGGTGCTGCAACTGGCCGACTCCCTGCACAGCAACGACACACTGCGGCGTGAGATAGCCGACTGCCTCTATGCACGCGGGCAATACAAGCAGTGCATAAAGATGTGCAACTCAATGCTGGCTACCGACACCCTGGCGCAGGACCTGTACCTAGTGGCACGCTGCTACGACAAGATGGAGATGCCCCTGGAGGCGACCCGCTACCAGATGCTGGTGGCAGAACGGAACATCGAGAACTGCAACAACCTCCTCTCCCTGTGCAAGACACAGATAGACGGTGAGATGTACGACGATGCCCTGGCGCTGCTGGACCGCTATTGTGCCATCGATTCGACTAATGCGTCGGTCCTCTCCGTCCGTGCGTATGCCCTGCACAAGGCGAGCCGCTGGACCGAGGCCATCGACCTGTACGAAAGGTTGTTGGCCGATGGTGACAACCGCGCCACGACCCTCTACTACCTCGGTCTGTCGTACTACCGCCGCAAGAACTTCGGCGAGGCCTATGACCTGCTCAAAATGGCGGTGGAGCGCGATGGTCGCCGCAACAGCACGATGCTGTCCCGCTTCGGCATGGTGGAGTTGACCCTCGACTACAGTCAGGTCACTTGGGTCAAGAACCATCGACCCTGTCAGGATTCTACCTCCATCCTCAGCCTCTTTGACATAGACAAGGTTTCGTCTAAGGACTATCTCCTTATGCGCCAACGTATTGACTCTGCCTGTACGGTCATCAACGAGCAAGGCAAGAAGGACATCGAGGAGGCCATCGCCAAGATGTATCCCGACCCCGAGGTGCTCTACTATCTGCATTTCAGTCTGGCCAATCATTACTTCTGGAAAAGTGACGACAAGTTGGCACTGAAGTACTTCCAACAATGTTTGGCCGACAGTCCGAACCACCCGAATGTCTATTACAACATGGCGGTGAGTTACCACAAACTGCAGGACTATCGCAACGAGTTGAAGTATTACCAACTCTTTGTGGATAAAGCCGATAGCACCACCGATGCGCAGGCCCTGCAATCGGCCAAAGAGGCCATCGCCGAGTGCCGCAAAGTGCTTTTCATGAAAGAACACTAAGTTTCGATCAACATTTTTAACCCCGACATAAACGATTTACAGATATGAAGCAAGATTTGACTGCCAAGGAAGAAGAGGCAATGAACATCTTCTGGCAACATGGACCACAGTACGTACGCGAGATGCTCGCCTACTACCCCGACCCGAAGCCGCACTTCAACACCCTGTCAACCGTAGTGCGTACGCTCGAGGAGAAGGGCTATGTAGGGCACACCTCGATCGGTACCTCCTACCAGTACTACGCCGCCATCACGGCCGAACAGTACCACAAGAAGACCCTCAAGTCGGTCATCAGCCGTTACTTCAAGGGCTCCTACCTCAATGCCATCTCTGCATTGGTCAAGGACGAACAGATTTCGGCCGACGAACTCAAGCAGCTCGTCGATCAAATCTCCAAGAATGCGAGATGAACAAACGATGTAGAGAAGGGACCCTCAACCCTCAAACATTAACCCCTAAACCCTTAAAGAAAACATGGGAACATTCTTCGCCTATATACTCAAGTCGGCGCTCTACGTGACCGCCTACTACCTGTTCTACAGGCTGTTGCTCAGTCGCGACACCTTCCACAGGTTCAACCGTTGGGCACTGCTCGGCATACTGACGCTCTCCATCGCGCTGCCGCTGCTGCAGTTCAGCGCCCAGGTCTCCCACCCCTCGGCACAGGGCGACGTCGCGGTAGGGTTACCCACTGCCGTCATGGTTTTGGCCGATGACACAGCCACGCCGTGGCTCATACAGGTGCTCCAGTGGGCGCTGCTCATCTATGTGCTGGGCGTGGTTTGTTTCGCCCTGCGTGCTGCGGTATGCTTCATCAGCCTGGCCAGGGTATTGAGCCAGGGCGAACGCACCCGGCTGAGCCGCTACGGCATTGAGGGGCACGACGACGTCTGCCTCATCGTGCATCGCGAACAAATGTCGCCCTTCAGCTGGATGCACTACATGGTCGTCAGCGAGCAGGACATGCAGCTCAATGGCCCAGCCATCGTCGCCCACGAACTGGGACACATCCGCCATCGCCACACCCTGGACCTGCTCTTCACCGAGGTGTGCACCATCCTGCAGTGGTTCAATCCCGCCATCTGGCTGATGCGCCGCGAACTGCAGACCATACACGAATATCAGGCCGACGAGGCAGCTCTCGACTCCGGCCTCGATGCCCGACAATATCAACTCCTATTAATAGCAAAAGCTACAGGCGCTCGACTGCAATCAATCACCTGTAGCCTGCACCAAAGTTCAATCAAAAAACGTATCACAATGATGCTCAAGAAAAAATCAAATCCGTGGGCAAAGGCCAAGTGGCTCTTTGCCATTCCGGTGGCTATCACTGGCATAGCCCTGTTCACCACCCCCGAAGCCACTGCTGTATCGAAGCAGGTTTCGGACTGCAAAGTTAGTGAGTTTTTCGCAAATGACCAAACAAATGGCTCATTAGTTATCCAAATCGACCCGAGCGGCCGCTGCCTGATAGGCGGACAGGTCATACCGATGGACCAGTTGGCCGCCACCATCCGCAATGCCGAACTGGGCGACAATGCCGTCGTGACCATCGTGGGCGAAAAGCAGGCTCCCATCTCGGCCATCTCGGCAGTCAAGGATGTATTGCGCCAATGCAAGGTCTCCCGTGTCCAATATCAGCTGGACAGTGACGAAGCCACAGACCGCATCATGACCAAGAGCGAAAACCTCCAGGCAACCAAGGAGAGAGAAATCGTCGAAATTAAAGTCGTGACAAACGAAGTCCAAGAGGTCTTCACCGCAGTAGAGGAAATGCCTGTATTCCCCGGTGACGAGGCTGGACTGATGGACTTCGTCAAGACGAACCTCAAATACCCTGGAGAGAGTGCCAAGAACGGCAGCCAGGGACGAGTCATACTCGGATTTATCATCGAGACCGACGGCTCCATCTCCAACATCGAGAGTTTAAGAACAGATATTGATCCGCTTTTGGTCAATGAAGCCATCCGCGTCGTCCAGGCCATGCCCAAATGGACTCCTGGCCGGCAGCGTGGTCAAGCCGTACGCGTCAAGTATGTACTACCCATCACGTTCAGACTTCAATGATCGCGGGTCGTCCCGCCCAGGACTGCTACTCCAGTAGTCACCGTGGCCGATACTGCCTACACTGAATTCAATAAAAATGCCGGGGATCACTACATCCCCGGCATATTTTTTTTTACCTCCACAGCACCCTCCTTCGGACTCCCTATTATGATACATCCATCGGAACGTGATCCGCCCGCGATTGCATCAGGGTTAGTGTACGATTCGACAGGGATAACCAATCGCTCTCCAATCGCACACCAATCGCACACCAATCGCACTATGAAAGTAACGACCCTTAACCATTAATCATCTCCAGCAGGTCCTCGGCACGGAGTTTGTGGCTTACGTCAGTGCCCTCCAGGAGACTGTCAGCCAGGTCACGCTTGGTCTGATGCAGACGGACGATCTTCTCCTCGATAGTGTGTGACGAGATGAGATGATAGACAGTGACCTTCTGGTTCTGGCCGATGCGGTAGGCACGGTCGGTGGCCTGCTGTTCGATAGCGGGGTTCCACCATGGGTCCAGATGAATGACGTAGTTGGCACCCGTCAGATTGAGGCCCAGGCCACCAGCCTTGAGGCTGATGATGAAGATGGGGCACTTGCCGTGCTGGAAGTCTTCGACCATCTGACTGCGTTTCTTGAGCGGGGTGGAGCCATCCAGGTAGAGGTAGTCTCTCATGCCGCGAGCCTTCAGTTCGGCCTGCGCCATCTCCAGGAACGAGGTGAACTGACTGAAGACCAGCACACGGTTGCCCGTCGAACTGATCTCGCTCACCAGGTCACAGAAGGCAGTCAGCTTGGACGACTTGCCCTTCCACTGTTTCTGCGCCAACGAGGCGGCACAGGCTGCCATACGCAACTGCGTGATGAGCGCCAGGGTATTGACACTGAGTGCTCCAGCTACCTCGGTCTCCAGCTGGCTCTTGGCCTTGAGACGGAGCATCTCGTAGATGCCCATCTCCTCGGTACTGAGTTCTACCGGCAACATGATCTCCTGCTTGTCGGGCAACTCCGAGACCACCTCCTGCTTGGTACGGCGCAGCATGAAGGGCTGGATGATGCGCTTGAGCTGTTGCTGGCGCTCCTTGTTGTGCGCCCCCTCGATAGGATTGATATACTTCTGGGTGAACTGCTGCAGTGAGCCGAGCAGACCGGGGTTGATGAACTGGAACAGGTTCCACAGTTCGCCCAGATGGTTCTGTATGGGCGTACCAGTCAGGATCAGACGATTATGCGCCTGCAGCTGCATACACACAGCCGATGTCTTGGTCGTGGCATTCTTGATGCTGTGAGCCTCGTCCAGACAGACCACGTTCCACTGCTTGGCCACCACCGACTCCTCCTCGCTGATGAGCAGACCGTAGGTGGTCAGCACCACGCACCCCGATGTAGCCTGGGCGACAGCCTCGCTGCGTTCAGCCGATGCCAGTTCATTGAGCATGCACACCTGCAGGGTCGGCGCGAAGCGAGCCAGCTCCTTCTTCCAGTTGGGGACCACGCTGGCAGGCGCCACCACCATCGATGGGCCGTCGCTCTGCTTGTACAGCAGGTAGGCTATGGTCTGGATCGTCTTGCCCAGGCCCATGTCATCGGCCAGACAGGCACCGGCACCCCAGTAGGTCAGTCGGTCCATCCATCGGAAACCCTCCAACTGATAGTCACGCAGGGTAGCATTGAGCGTGTCGGGCACATCGGCCTGCAGGTCCTGGCTCTCGACTATCTTGCTGCGCAGGGCATCCAGTTCGGCAGGGTGACTGATGCTCAGGTCGCCCTGCATGGCATCAGCTATCAGACTGGCACCTACATTGGAGATACGGGCATGGCCACGCACGTTCTGTGCTACGGCATCGATGCGGCGCAGCTGCCGGCGCAGACTCTCGCTCATGCTGAGATAATCGCCGTTCTGCAGACGGATGAATCGGCCATGTCCCTCCTCGATCATGTCGAGCAACTGGGCGAAACTGACGATGGTCTGGTCATCGATGGGCACCTCACCCTCCACCTCGAACCAATCGCCACGGCGCCGCAACTGGAGGTTCCACTGCTGGCTCTGGGCCACACGCACATTGACCTTCTCCCCCTCGGGCCACTCCACGATATAGTCGTCACCCTGTTCGGGCAACCACTCCAGCAGCGTCAGCAGGGTATAGGGGTTCATCACCCACATGCACTGCGACACCTCGTCGCACTCTATCTGCTCCATGTAGTCGCGCAACGGCTGCATGTTCTGCCGCTCCTGTTTCTTGTTGCGCACCACATGATAGCGCGTACCATCCGCTGCCGTGTCATATATGTTGGTATCGCCCTTGCCTGCCGCGACGGTGATACGTCCCTCGGGCATGGGACGGCACAGGGCACGCATCTCGTAGTTGCCGTGCACGCTGCGCATCTGGAGATAGACCTGCGGATTGCCCTCCACCTGTGGCAGCGACGAACCGCCCTCGATCATCTCACTGTGTATCTCGATGTACTTCTTGATGCGGTCCAACAGGGGGCGCAGACTCTCCTCGGCCTCGAGTGGGAACGTCCCGACAGTGAGCAGTGCCGACAGATAGGAGCAAATCCTGGCAGGCACATGGTAATAGACTGCCTCGGCCGTATAGACGGCATCGGGTGCACTGTGCATGTCCCGGTGAATGGAGTAGAACACCGAATCAGCCTGAGCATTTTTCAACTGGTCGAGAGGGATGTTGGACGAAAGGGTGATATCGTTGCGTCCTATCTTGGCCTCAAGTACCGGTTGGTCCTCACGTATCAGGCAGTGATGATAGGGTGCACTGCTGCCGTAATAGAACTTGTCACTTCCCTCCAGCATGGGCAACACATCCTGCAGTCGCAACATGTAATAGGAACTGAATCGAATCTTGACATTGTCCAGACTCGATACGATACGCATATCGTACTCATCGCGCTCCGCCTTGTTGTCACTGAGGAGTGCGGTCAAATTGACTGCCACTCCACTGCCCCACTTGCCGGACTTGAGCCGCTTCTGCAGACGCAGTTCTACACTGTCGTTACGACCGCTGTAGAAGTAGGCGAAACGCTGGTCACGGGCATCATTGACCACCACTGGATGCTCCAATGTCTGATTGAGGCAGTCCTCCTGCTGCATCACTTTCTCTATGACACGCAACCACGAGGGCTTGACATAACACTGACTGAGCAACTGTGTGAACAACTGGCAGATGTATGTATTGCCGTTGAATCTGTCCGGTACGTAGATATTGGAATTGAGTTGTTGGTTGATTTCGGTTTCGCTGATCTTGCCCCACTGACAGAGCAGGTGCGCCATCTGGCAGGAGAAGAATTTGGGTGCTGTGTCCGCCGATTTCATCCTGAACTCGTCAGCCAGCATAATAGAGACAGTCTCGGTATCGGGTTTGGCATACATGATGGCAAAAAGGGATGCCATTCGCGTCGTCTCTTCATCTAAATATTTACCCCGACAGTATTTCTTGAGTTCATTCAGACTTGGTTCATCATTTATATTGGCCAACAACAGGACATAGAGGAAATTGATCAGTGCATAATCACTATAGATTTCATCGGGCAACATGCAATGCTGCTGCAACTGCTGACTGGCCTCGACATACTCGCCTGCCGATGCCAGACGGAACACCTCTATACAGGCATGGAACTGGGGGGTGAGCAGTCGGTCGAAACCCTCAGATACCTGACCCGTGTACATGTAGTTGATCAGGAGCATGTCCTCGATGGTCCTCGACCAGCTGGCACTCTTCCTCTTCTTGCTGCTGCGCGCCAACGCTATACATCGCTCCAGTTTCTCGGGATGATACTCGAACTGGTAATCCGGAATCATGTTGGGCAACATAATCTCGAACAACTCCATTGGCATATTGTCGGTCATGGAGCTATAGGATGGTTCGATGTAGATGGGCATCATGATGTCGGCCAGCTCTTCTTTATCGACTCTGGTGGGTATCACGACCTTCTTTCCCGCCATTGCATCAGTCAGCATGCCGATGACTGCTTTGCGCAAATCTGAAGTCTCTACATCTATACCTTCGAGCGATGTCAGCTTATTATACCATCCACTCTGCTCCTGCAGCAGGTACATAAGGGTGTAGATGACATACTTCTCATTGATGCTATAATCACTGTCAAGATAATCAGAAAATATCTTATCGTCTGAATAGACGTAACCCCTACGATACAGTTTACCCAATGCCGATTTGTACGCCTGATCCATATTAGGCTCAACCCGCTTGCATATACTTATAAGCCTTCTCTTATTTGTAAAGTCCATGAGGTAAGCCATCACCGACAACATCACTTGCTGCGGCGGTGTCATATTCTCTATGAGCGAAAAATCCATATCTTTGTATTATGTTCAAAGTAAAAAAGGAAAAACTTAAATCGGGTCCAACGCCCTTACATCCTCACCACTCCCTCGCGGTGGATGCCATCGACCATGATGGAGAGTGGGGCATCCAGGCGGACATGGCGCACGTGCTCCGTCTCATTGACTGCGGGCAGGGCATCGAGCACATCCTGACGTATGCAGCCATCGCCACGATAGGCATCGATGGTCATGTAACATACGCCCAGCGAAGTGAGGTTCTGGAAGAAGTGTGTGCCTTGGCTCGGATCGACCTGGTAATTGTCCAGCCCCGCCTCGACTATCACCTTGGCGCTCGATATGTTGGGCCACTTGACAGGTATGCCCAGCCATGGGTCGCTCGAACCCCATCGGCCGGGACCGACTAACAGGCAGCGACGTCCCTGGTCCAGCAGCGTGCGGTTGATGTGTTCCACCTCGTCGGCGATGGCGGGGTTCTGACCAGCATTGAACTGGTCGGTCTTGACATAGACGATGTCCTGCACATCGTTGATGATGCCATGTCCGATGGCTGAGTGCGAGCGCATCAGGCACTCCTCGTCGGGTATCTCCTTGAGGTCGATGCCGATGGACATGCGGTTATCGACCATGGGGCGTATCTGCAGCAGGTAGAACTCACCGCGATTGACCATCTTCGGGCCATCCTCGGTCTGGACCTTGTCCTTGTGCAGATTGATGGCAAACTCAATCTCCACCGGACGACGCATCTCGTTCTGCCCGTACTCCAGCACCTCCTGCAGCAGTTCGGGCAACGGGAAGAGTCCATTCTGCAGCACACCCGCCATGGAGATGATCTTGCGGTTGCGGCCCTCGTAGTATCCATCGTAGATGACCTGGTCGTTGGGGTCGAACGTCGAACATACCCAGGGCAGCGTACCGTCCTCCTCGGCCTGGCGTACGGGCAGACGACGCAGGTTGAAGCCATCATCGACCTTGAAGTCATAGCTCGAGTCGGTGTCGGACTCGGTGTTGGCATAGTTCAGGTCGAGCGACAGGAAGGCAGTCTGCGTGTCGCGCAGGGCTATCTCGGTCTCGCTCATCTGCAATATCTGCTTGGGATGCGCCGGACACATGCGCAGGCTCACGCCTCCGTCCACGATGTACTTGCCCAGACCGAAGGCGAGCGAGACGGTGCCCTCCTCAGCCTTCTCGTCACCGATCGGGTAGTAATTGACGCTGCGAGCCACACCCGAGATGACGGGATAAAACCGCGAACCGTGCTGCTGGCCGACCACCTCCTGCAGGATGACTGCCATCTTCTCCTGGTCTATCACATTGGACGTGGCAGTCATGTAGTCCTTCGACCCACGGTAGAAGACCGATGCATAGACCGCCTTGACTGCATTGGCCAACAGCTCCATACGACGGTACTTGTCCTTGACGTACGGTATCATGTAGGTCGAGTAGATACCGGCAAAGGGCTGGTAGTGCGAGTCCTCGAGCAACGACGACGAACGTACGGCGATTGGTCCCTTGACCACCTCCATGAATGCCTCCAGGTCACCCACCAGGTTATTGGGCATATGACCGCGTTCGAAGGCGCGCAGTATCTCCTCGTCCGGCAGGTCACTCAGTGCCACCTGGTAGAGTTGGTTCTGGTCCATGAACTCGTCGAAGATGTCGGTACACAGCACGACGGTCTTGGGGATGCAGGTGATGTGGTTCTCGCCCTGCAGGTTCTCGTGATTGATGAGCATATGGTCCAGGAAGGCCAAACCACGGCCCTTGCCTCCCAGTGAACCGTCGCCGATGCGGGCGAAGTTGCTGTATTGGTCGAAACGCTCACGCTGGAAGACTGCCACCACGCCGCGGTTCTTCATCTTGCGGTACGCTACGATGGCGTCGAAGATGATCTGGCGGTGCATATCCACATCCTGCAGGGTGTTCCAGGTGATGCCCTTGAGGAACTCCGAGATGGGGAACAGGGCACGCGAACCTAACCAGCGCGACACGTTGTTGTGCATCACGTGCTGCATCAACGCCTCGCGCGGGACGGTGAAGATATTGTCCTGCAATTCCTTCAAATTGTGTATGCGGGTGATCTCCTCACCAGTCTCTGGGTCACGGATGATGAAGTCGCCGAAGCCGAAGTGATTGCGTACCATGTCGCGCAGATCGACGTCCATCTTCTTCGAGTTCTTGTCGATGAAGTGGTAGCCTAACTGCAGGGCACGTTGTGCATTCTCATATTCGGCCGACTCCATGATGAGCGGGATGTAGGGATCGGTGGCGCGGATGGAGGCCAACAGCTTGAAGCCTGCATCGGCGTCCTTCTCCTCCTCCGTAGGATTGGCTCCCTTGGACGGCGTCATCGGGAAGCGGCAGTCGGAGATGACGCCCAGCACATTGTCCGAATATGTTTGGTACAATGCCCACGCCTCCTCGTAGTTGCGCGCCAGCACGATTTTAGGACGACCGCGCATACGCAGTGTCTCGAGCGTGGCATTGAGCGCCTCGGTAGCGAAGTTCTGGCTCTGCTGCAACACGAACTTGTAGAGATTGGGCAATATCGACGAGTAGAAACGGATATTGTCCTCGACCAACATGATCATCTGTACGCCCGCCTCCACATCGTGCTCCAGGTTCATCTGGTCCTCGACCAACTTGATGATTGAAATGAGCAGGTCAGTATTGCCCAACCAGCAGAAGACGTACTCGAAGATGCTGAGATCGACGTTCTGCATCCGCTCGGTGATACCGTGGCTGAAGGGGGTCAATACCACGATGGGCACTGTGGGATGGTCCATCTTGAGTGACGAGGCGATGTCGAAGACGTCATCTTCGGGCGTGGATGCCTTGGCTGGCATGCAGATGATCAGGTCAATGTTGTTGACCTCCATCAGACGGTCTGCCTCGGCCTGTGAATCGACCTGCAGGAAGCGCGGGGGGAAACGCAGACCCAGTTCGGCATACTCCTGGAAGATCTTCTCATCTACTCGGCCATCGTCCTCGAGCATGAAGGCATCGTATGGATTGGCCACCAGCAGCACATTGCAGATGCGGCGCTGCATCAGATCGACAAATTGGGTATCACGTAGTCGTGGGAAAGACATCTTTGTAAGGTATTAAGGGACTAAGTACAAAGTAATTAAGGACTAAGGACAAAGGACCATGGGCAATGTACTGAATTCCGATTAAAAATCTGTTCCACTCCTATTGACTGCCTGGTACGATTATCTCATTGTACTACAGGACCTTTTTAACCGTAATCGGTTAGGCAATAAGAATTTGGAATGTGCAATTCGCTTTCGGGGCACAAAGTTAGATAGTTTTTGCCAAAATAACAAGTTTTTGACTCAAAAAGTAAGCCTCTGTCAATAAAAGTTCTATCTTTGCACCCCTCTTTTCGGAGGTGGTACTCAAAAGGTTAGTGTTATGCAGTCTCTCAAGAAACAACTCAAGAAGATTTCCGCCCCTATCTTCCTCGACATCGCCCTCGTGATGTTGGTCGGTGCCGTCGATATCGTGATGCTGTCCCGGTACAGCGACAATGCCGTTGCAGCTGTGGGTATGGACAATCAGCTCATCGCCCTCATCTTCCTCATCTATCAGTTCATCTCGATGGGCGCCACCATACTCTGTGCCCAGTATATCGGTGCGGGGTTGCGCCGACGTCTGGTGCAGGTAGTGGGATTGGCCCTGTTACTCAATACGGTGATAGGACTGCTGGTCAGTGCATGGCTGTTCCTGGATGCCGAGGGGTTGCTCCGTTTCATGGGTCTGCGCGATGCCTTGATGCCCGATGGTCTGGTCTATCTGCGCATCACGGGCGGTCTGTCGTTCTGCCAGGCCATCTCGCTCGCTTTCAGTGCTTCGCTCCGTTCGGCCGACAAGGCGGTGTGGCCCATGGTGGTCACGTTGATAGCCAATGCGCTCAATGTCCTGGGCAACTACGCCCTGATCTTCGGTCACTGGGGCTGTCCTGCCATGGGCGTGGAGGGTGCTGCGTGGAGTACTGCCCTGAGCCGCGTGGTGGCTATGGTACTGCTCGCCATCATCCACACCCGCGTACACATCAACCGCTATCCGCGTGAGTGGTTCTGGCCTTTCCCCTGGCGCGAACTGAAGAACCTGCTCCACATCGGCATCCCTGCCATGAGCGAGGAACTGAGCTACAGCCTGTCGCAGATTGTCATCACTTACTTCATCAACCAGATCAGCAACGAGGCTCTGGCTGCCCGCACCTACTGTGTCAACATCGTGATGTTCGGCTACCTCTTCTGCCTCAGCATCACGCAGGGTGGCGATATCCTGGTGGGCCATCTGGTTGGGCAGAACCGATACCGCGCTGCCTACACCCTGGGTAACTTCTTCCTCCGCCAGTCCATGATAGTGACGCTCTCCTGCTCCGCCCTCATTGCGGCTGCGGGCTACCCTATACTGTGCGCCCTGACGGACAATCCCGACATCATCTGGATGGGCACTTGGGTGCTGGTCATCGACTGGTTCCTGGAGATAGGCCGCGTGCGCAATGTCTTCGCCTGCGGTACGCTGCGCGCTGCGGGCGATGCCATCTACCCTGTCATCATCGGTGTCATCTTCCAGTGGTCGGTCGCCGTGGGTGTCAGCTACCTGCTGGGCATTCCTATGGGCCTGGGCCTGCTGGGTATGTGGGTGGGCTTCGCCCTGGACGAGAATATCCGCGGCATCGTGCTGATGCGCAGATGGCACTCGAAACGATGGACTGGAAAGAACTTCGCCATCGACTAGAAGAATGATTTTTTACTAGAATTAGAGAATTTATAGAATTTTATTTACTTGAATTGAAGAATTTATAGAATTAATTATATACCTATATTAGAAATATTTTCTGTTGTTTGGGTCAATCAATAGAAATATTGTACAGGATTAGGAAAAAAGACATACTTTTGCAGCAAAAATTAATTGGCAAAAGTATGGAATACAATTTTGATGAATTGCTGAACCGTAGGGATACGGACAGCTTGAAGTATGGCGCCCTGCAGGAACGGTGGGGCCGCACTGACCTGTTGCCCCTCTGGGTGGCCGATATGGACTTCCGCACACCGGACTTTATCATCGATGCCTTGCGCCGCCGATTGCAGCACGAGGTACTGGGCTACACCATGCCGCACCCCGATTGGCGCCACAGCATCATCGACTGGCAGTGGGAGCGCCACGGATGGAGGGTGCAGGAGGATGAGATATCCTTCGTGCCGGGCATAGTACGCGGCATCGCCTTCATCCTGCAGTGCTTCACCGCACCAGGGGACCGGGTACTGGTGATGAACCCCGTGTATCATCCATTCTTCCTCACTGCCCAGCACAACGGCCGCACCGTAGTTTATCACACGCTGCAATGGGGCGATATAGATACGCCCGCCGGTCCGTTGCACCAATATGTCATCGACTTCGACCGCCTGGACCATGACCTGGAGGGGGTCAAGGTGATGGTATTGAGCAATCCCCACAACCCCGGTGGCCGTGTCTGGTCACCCGATGAACTGCGCCGCATTGCCCTGTTGGCCGAGCGGCACGGCACTCTGGTAGTGAGCGACGAGATTCATGCTGACCTGACGCTCCTGCCCTACCGCCACACACCCTATGCCACGGTCAGTGAGACGGCACGTCAGCACAGTTTCACGTTCAGTTCGCCATCCAAGGCATTCAACACTCCGGGCATCGTGACCAGTTATTGCATCGTGCCCAATGCGGACCTGCGCCGCCTTTACTTCGACTACCTCGCTGCCAGCGAACTGAACGAAGGTAATATGTTTGCCCAATTGACTTGCGTACAGGCCTACCGCCACGGTGCAGACTGGCTCCAGCAGGTCAAGGAGTATATATCGGCCAATATCAATTATGTCATCGACTACTGCCGACTGCATCTGCCTGGCATCGTAGCGGTGCGCCCGCAGGCCGGTTACCTGGTGTGGCTGGATTGCCGCGCACTGGGATTGAGCCACGACGGACTGCTCCATCTCTTTATCGACCAGGCGCACCTGGCGCTCAATGACGGCGAGATATTCGGCACCGGAGGCAAGGGATTCATGAGGCTCAATGCTGCGGCACCAAGGTCGGTGATTGAGGAGGCATTAAAGGGACTCTCTACAGCCCTCCCTAAGGGACTCTCCCCAACCCTCCCTAAGAGGGAGGGAGAATAAAAAATACAATCTACTGCGGGAATACTGATTGGGCAGTGCCCATTAAACCCATATTGCCCATTAAACCCATTAAACCCAAATTGCCCATTCACCCCATTAAACCCATTCTCCCCCATTAAACCCATTCACTCTCATTCACTATGACATCTACCCTTGCTTTACATACAGACTTTCCACAGCGCGATGCCTACGGCAGCATCGCCATGCCCGTATATCATACCTGTGCTTATCAGTTCGACGATGCACAGTCCATGACTGAGGCTTTCAGTGGACGGAGCGGCATGCCCGACTACAGCCGCGTGATGAATCCCACCGTTACGCACCTTGAGGATACAGTGCGGGCATTGACCCATGCCAAGAGCGTGACTGCACTCTCATCGGGCATGGCTGCCATCAGCAACATATTCCTGGCACTGACTGCCCAGGGCAAGAACATCGTCACCTCGGCGCATATGTTCGGCAATACCTATGCACTGCTCACCCGCACGCTGCGGCGCTTCGGCGTCGAGACACGCATAGTCGATATGACCGACGTCCAGGCTGTACGCAGTGCCATCGATGATCAGACCGCCTGTCTGTTCCTGGAGATAGTGACCAATCCGCAACTGGAAGTGGCGGACGTCACAGCCCTGGGCGAGATAGCCCGCAATCATCGTGTGCCGCTTGTGGCCGATACCACTTTCCTCCCATTCACGGAGTTCGATGGAGAGGCGCTCGGCATAGATATCCAGGTGGTCTCTTCGACCAAGTACCTGTCCGGCGGCGCCACCTCTCTGGGCGGACTGATCATCGACTATGGTCACTATCCCGAGACGGAGCGCTGCATCAAGCAGGAGTTGCTCTTCAACCTCGGAGCCTACATGACCCCTCATGCTGCCTATATGCAGACGCTCGGGCTACAGACGCTCCAGGTTCGTTATCGCCAGCAGTCGGCCAATGCGCTCCGCGTGGCACAGGGTCTATCCTCCATACCTGGCATCCAGCATGTGGGTTACATCGGTCTGCCCTCTCACCCTCAGCATCAGTTGGCCCGTCGTCTGTATGGTCCGACGGGTGGCGCCATGGTTACGTTCGATCTACCGGACCAATCTTCCTGTTTCCGATGTATTGACCGCCTGCGACTCATTCTGCGCGCCACTAATCTGTTCGACATCAAGTCGCTCGCCATCCACCCATACAGCACTATCTACGTCAATTATTCTGCCGCCGAGAAGGCCGCCATGGATGTCCTTCCCACCACCATACGCCTCAGCATCGGCCTAGAAGACCCCGAAGACATAATAACGGACATAATAAGTTCGCTGCGCGAACGCTAAAAGGCCTACGGCCGATAAAGGCTACGCACTAAATGGCCTATGGCCGCTAAAAGCTACGCGCTAATAGCTGCGCACTAAAAGTTCGCTTCGCTCACGCTAATCCCCCCAATCTTAGCGTGAACGAAGTGAACTTTTAACGTGAGCGCAGCGAACTTTTAACGCGTAGCTTTTAACGTGAACGAAGTGAACCTTTAACGTGAGCGTAGCGAACATCAGATGTAGTACTCCGCATCGGCGAGGCCATTGCGCAGGGCGTAGCGCGTGGCTTCATATACATTGTTGACCGATATCTTGCGGAAGATGTTCTTCTTGTGCGTGACGATGGTGTGGGTCGATGAGAAGCGCAGGGCAGCAATCTCCTTGACCGACTTACCCATGGCAATGAGGCGCAGAATCTCCGTCTCCGTGTGCGTGAGGAGAGCCGCGTCCGACTCCTTGCGGCGAGAGAGCAACCAGTTACTGATCTGGTGGCACACATACCGTTCACCATCCAGGACACAGCGTAGGGCGGTGCAGACCTCGTCGGCATTGTTATCTTTGAGCAACATACTCACCGAGGGCATGGCCGCAAAGACCGAGAGCTGCCGCTGGTCAATATCGTTCTGGAAGAGCAGCCAACGGGCATCGGGCTGCTGCTGGAAGAGAGCCAGCAACTCCTTCGGGTCGGACATATCGAGCGACTCCGTATCGATGATGACCACAGGAGTCTCGCTGCGGAGCAATGCCCCGAGCAATGACTGGCGGTCCAGGACTTGCAGCACCGGATGTCGGTCACCCACTACCCGTTGCAGCAACGTCTGCATACCCAGTCGGGTCACATCCTGATTATCTGCCAAAAGTATCGTAATCTGCATAATCGTACAGAATATTAGTTAATCTGGGTGCAAAGGTAATGACCTTAGGAATATGTACGATACACATCGGGAACAAATCAGAAATATATTCTGCCAGCGCACCCATTGGTAGAATAAAAAACGACTCTCGTTTCCCCTACGTTCATTCGGATGCCGACTGTCCCTCGGCGCTGACCATGGCGCAGACGCACGAGTCGGACCAGACATTCTCCGCCGTCTCTATCATGTCGATGATGGTGAAGATGGGCAATATCACGCCCATGATGCCGAGCGCCGGCGACTGTATGCCCGCCATCAGCGAGAGGGTGAGGAAGTAGCAGCCCATCGGTACGCCCGCATTACCTACGGCGGAGAGGACCGCGATGCAGAGCCACAGCAGCATCGTGCCGGGAGTGAGCACCGTACCGCCATTCTGCATCACGAAGAGCGAGGTGACCAGTATGAACGTAGCACAGCCATTCATGTTGATGGTGCAGCAGATGGGCAGTACGAAACGCGCCACGGCAGGACGCGCCTTGAGACGCTCCTCGGCGGAACGTATGGTGACGGGCAACGTGGCAGCGCTGCTCTTGGTGAACAATGCCATCAGCACAGCTGGGGTCATGGCGCGGAAGACCCTCACTGGATTGAGCCCACGCGCCAGCAGGAACAACGGCAGCACCACGAACATCTGCAGCAGGTTGGCACTCACTATGACCGCGGTATATAGGCCCAATGAACCTGCCACCACACCAGCCGAAGCCTGTGCCGACAACTGGGCGGCAAAAGCCACTATACCCACGGGCAACACGCGAATCAAGGCACGTATCAACGCGAAGAGCAGATCCTGCAGGCCGAACACCCCGCGCACCACAGCCTCGATGCGGTCCGAGGGTTGTGTGCGACGCAGGTGCGACAGGGTCAATCCGACTGCCACGCTCACCAGCAGGATGCTGAGCACATTGCCCGTGGCGAAGGGCGTGACCACGTTGTTGGGGATGACCGACAGAATATGGTCGTAGTACGAGGTGTGCGCCAATCCCTCGGGCACGCTCACCTCGCCCTGCGAGACGAGTTCGACAGGCAGGTTGCCCGGAGCAATGACGATGTAGAGCAGCAGCCCCACTCCTGCCGCCACCACCGTGGTGAGCAGCGTGTAGAGCAACGTCCTGCCGAACAACCTACCCACACCCTGACCGTTGCCCAGTTGTGCCAGGGTAGTGATGACAGCCAATGCTATGGTGGGCACAGCCACGAACTGAAACAGACGGGTGAAGGCCTGAGCCACGAACTCCATCATGCCATTGAGCCACTCTATGCCCAACAGGCCGAGCACCGTACCCAGCACCAGGGCACCCACCCAAAGTAATATATTCTTCATCTTCGATGCAAAGTTTTTTACAGCAATGATCGGCAGTTACCAGACGATACAACCGACCAACTTGAATATTCTATAACCATAATGACATACACAGTGATAACGCAGAAATCGTCCGTTTATTATTCAAGCATCAATGAGTAGTTAATCAGTAGTCAGCGGACCAAACAGACTCTCGTCCCAACCACAAGGCCAGGCCGAGAGTCGCGGAAAATAATAAAATTGCGTTCAAAATCTCTTCGTATTAGCCAATCTTATCAAGAAATCATTTCAATTTTCAATTGTTAATTGTTAACTTTTAATTTTTAATTGTTATTCGTTCCGTGCGTCCGGCGCCAAGAGTGAGCATAGTCGATGATAGCGCGCAGTTTGCCGTAGTCGGTTTCGCTCGGTACGGTGCAGTCGGCGCCCAGGATGAACTGCTCGGGGGCATTCTGCAGTACACGGTCCACCTCAGCCTTGGCATCGGCTAAGCTACCCTTGGCAATGCTGCCCAGACGATCCAGGCCACCGAAGACAGGACGCTTGAATACCTCGGCGATGTGGCGCAGATCGACCTCGCCGCCCTCCAGATGGATGGGAGGATTGATGATGGTCGATGGATAGTCGGCATAACTGTCCAAATCACTGTACGAGCTGCCGTAGTCGCACACGTGCAGGATGGTGAGGTCCGATACAGAGTAGGCATACTCGCTCACCTTCTTGTCATACTTGCGTACGAAGTCCTTCCACAGCGTCGTGCCCGCCAGGCTCTTGTTGTCGCCGCCCTGGCTCGATACATAGAATCCGTCGGCGCCTGCCTGACGTGCAGCAGCGATGTAGTTCTCGATACTCTTTTCGAGGTTGGCGAAGGCCTGTTCGGTCAATGCCGGATCGGCTGTAAGCAACTTCAGGAAGTCGTCGTGGCTCACGCCGCGGCCCACGCTCTGATGTATCAGTGCCAATGGCGAATAGACCGTAGGCAGGATGAACGCCTCGCCGCGCAGGCTGTCGGCTATCTGACGGATGGTCTCTACCTGTGGTTTCCAGTATTCCTGGTCATAGACCGGAACCTTGGCCAGGTCAGCTGGCTCCTTGACCGTGACAGGCACGACCTGCTCGTACTGAATCTTGACGAAATCCATGTTCGTAGCGCGGAAGTACTGGATGTGTGACTGGGCAGCCTTGTCGCCCAGCTTGTCGGCAAAGTGCAGGAAGAAGGCAGCAGGCACGTAGTCGCTCTTATCCTGGGGATTGAGGAACTGCTGCAACAGTTGGCGCTTGGTAGGCTGTACATCGGCCGATGAACCAGCCTGGGCATTGCAACTGGCGAAAGTGGCCACAATGGCCGTCGCAACAAAGAGGTTCTTAACTAAACTTTTCATAATGCTAAAATATTTTTTTTTGAGGTTAATAATCTATTTTTATGTTTCACAAGTTTTCAACTTGATCACTTTGGGAGTAAAAGGGGTTCAATATCCGACCAGGGGAGAATCGACCTCGGTCCAACCGACCAGGGCGCTGGTGTGGTCTTCCTCGACGCCCTCGTAGGGGGAGCCGCTCGTCTCGCCGCTGTAACCCCAGTTCTGCGCCAGGTTCGGGTTGAGCGTCAGCTGCGGCTGCGGCAGGGGGAAGAGATAGTTCTTCAGGCCGATGTTACTGGCCTTGAGCGAGCCGCTCACGTCGCCACCCTCGCGCACCGTCTTGACGAGTATGCGCCAACGTACCAGGTCGAACCAGTGCTGCCCCTCGGCGACGAACTCGTTGAACCGTTCGCGCTGCAGTGCCCAGCGGAAATGCTCCTGGTCGGTGAGCTGTGCCGCGGTGTAGTCGTCGGCGCTCGCCTGGGTGACGGGGAAGTGGCGGTAGGCACGGCGGCGCACCTGGTTGAGAGCCTCTATGGCCGATGCCGTGGGTCCGTTCAACTCATTGTCCGCCTCGGCACGGATCAGCAGTATCTCGGCGTAGCGCAGGTAACTGCTGTTGGTGCTGCGGCCAGCCATATTGGGCGATGCCAGCGTATAGTTGATGGTGTCGATATACTTGCGGAAGACCGGCACCTGGAACGTGAAGCGGGACTGCGTGCCATCCTCCTCGTAGGTATCCGGCAGAGGCAGCGACTTGGCAAAGGAGCCTGCCTTGCGCTGGTCGCGGGAGTCGATGCGCTCATAGGCGGGATAGACGTAGCGCGATCCGTCGCTGTTGAGCCCGTTCTGCAGTATCAGTACCGGTTCCGAGTCGCTGAATCCCATGGCGAAGGTGCAGTGGCCCGACACGTTGTCCAGATGATGCTGCACCTGGAAGAGTGACTCCTTGCCGTTCTTCTTGTCCACCGACCAGTTGTCCAGGAACTCCTCCTCCAGGGCGAACTTGCCGCTCTCTATGATGCTGTCGGCATAGGCTATGGCCTGTGCATAGTGGGCCGATGCCTGCCCCTCGCCCAGCGGGCTCTGTGTCTGTGCCCAGGTGAGATAGACCTTGGAGAGCAATCCCAGGGCGGTGTAACGTGTAGCGCGTCCCTCGGTCGAGCCGTCGAATGTCTCGGGCAGTCGGGCGCCGTCCTGCAGGTCCTGCACTATCTGCTGGTAGATGACATCGACGTTGTCGCGGCCACGGCCCTCGCCCTCACCATCGTGCAGCACCAGCGGCACATCGCCGTACCAGCGCACCAGGTTGAAGTATAGCAGTGCGCGCAGTATCTTGGCCTCGCCCTGCCAGCGCACCTGCTCCTGGGCGGTGAATGAACCCTCGGCCACCTGGTCGATGACGATGTTGGCGCGGTTGATGCCGGTGTAGCTCCACTCCCACGAGTCGATGACGAACTGGTTGTTGGGCTGTACGGCGCAGTTGCCTATCTCGCGGATGTGTGCGGAGTTGGTATTGGCGCCCGCCTTCATATATTCGGTCGATAGGTCGTCGAAATAGACCGTATGATTGTTGTACAGGCCGTAGAAGCCGCCGTATGTCAGAATGGAGTAGATGCCGTTGACGGCAGTCTCTACCTCCTCGTTGGTGCTGTAATAGCTATCTACATCGATGCTGCTGAGCGGGTATTGGTCCAGATCGACGCACCCTGTCAACGCAGCTGAAAGTAGGAATATGGGGATGATATGTCTCATAAATATTGTTTCTTTATGTTTCTTTATTGGAGTAAAAATTAATGGGAGCAAACGAACTTTCATATACTTTGTCCTTTGTACTTCGTCCCTTTGTACTTAGTCCCTTTGTCCTTAATCCCATATTTGGTATCTATTCCCTCCCCCTTTTTAACGGGGGAGGGTCAGGGTGGGGGTCTGTTCAGGGTGGGGGTCTATAACGTGATGCTCAATCCGAACGACACGGTCTTGGTAGCCGGATAGGTACCGAAGTCCACGCCCTGGTACAGGCCGTTGGTCTCGTCGATGCCGTTGCGGTTAGACTCGGGGTCGAAGCCCTGGTAGCCCGTGATGGTGAAGAAGTTCTGCAGGCCCACATAGGCACGCAGGCGGGCTCCACGGGTCAGTTGTCGCAGCGGCAGGGTGTAGCCCACCTGGATGTTGCGGAACTTGAGGAACGAGGCATCCTCCACATATCGGTCATCGCTCACTATGGATGTGGCCGATGTGGCACGTGCGATGGAGTTGGATGGATTGCTCTCGGTCCAACGGTGAGCGGTCGAGGCGAGCGAGTTGTAGGCAATGTTGGTGCGCTCGTAGCGGCAGCGTGTGGCGTCGAACAACTTGTTGCCCAGGCTGAAGGCTGCAGTGAGAGAGCAGTCCCAACGGTGCCAGTTCAAGTGGGTGCTGAATCCGCCGGTCAACTTGGGCTGACTGTTGCCCAGCAGGACGCGGTCGTTCTCGTTGACCACATCGTCGCCATTGGTGTCGGCATAGATCTCCGAACCGGGCTCCAGCGCCTTGACCGTCTGCACAGGCAGTGCCGACAGGTCGGTGTCACTCTGCACGATGCCCTTGAAGCGGTAGCCGTAGAAGGTGCCCAACGGTTGGCCCACCTGCACTATGAGCGGATTGATATAGGTCAATGTGGCTACCGAACTGAAGTCGGGCAGGAAGGCCTTGACACCTGGTCCCAGCGAGGTGATCTCGTTGCGGTTGTGCGCCAGGTTGATGCTCGCCCTCCAGGTGAAGTGACGGCGTTCGACGAGGATGCCGTTCAACTCAAGCTCGATGCCCTGGTTGGTGACCGAACCGACATTGCGCAGTACGGAGTTGAAGCCTGTCACAGCCTCGACCGGCACGTTGAGCAGCAGGTCGCTGGTGCGCTTGTAGTACCAGTCGATGGTGGCGGTCAGACGGTTGTCCCACAGTCCGGCGTTCACGCCGACATTGACCGACGAGGTGGTCTCCCACTTCAGGTCGGGATTGGCCTTGTTGCTGATGATGGAGGCCGATACCGCCTTGCCGCCCAGGTAGTAGGTCGATGCCACGATGTTGCTGGCATACTGGTAGTCGCCTATCTCCTGGTTGCCCACCACGCCATAGGAGGCTCGCAACTGCAGATAATCGACCGATGGACCCAGATCGACCCACTCCTCGCGGTTCACGTTCCACGATGCGCCTACCGAGGGGAACACACCCCAGCGGTGGCCCGCAGCGAAGCGGCTCGAGGCATCGGCACGCACGGTACCGGTCAGGTTGTAGCGCTCGTCGTACGAGTAGTTGACGCGGCCCAGCCACGAGGTGAGGGTCGATACCGATGCTACGGAACTGGGCGTGACGGTGTAGTCCGATGCCGCATCGAGCGCATTGTACGAGTAGGAGTCGTTGGCAAAACCGCGTGCCGTGGCTGCAAAGCCCGAACGCTGGGACTCCTGCACGGTGTAGCCCAACAGGTACGCGAGCGAGTGCCGTTCGGCTACGACGTGGCTGTAGTCGGCTGTGAGTTCGCTCTGCCAGGTACGGTAGTCGAGTTGTCCCTGTCGTGCCACGCCGTTGTAGTCGGCTCCGGGTGTGGTGTAGGAAGGGGCATAGTACTTCTGGCGGGTATGATTCAGGTCGGCACCGATGCTGGCCTTGACCTTGAGGTGACTGATGGGCTCGTACTCGGCGAAGGCTGTGGCCACCACGCGCCAGTTCTCGGTGCGGTTCTCCACATTCTCCAGGTCACTGATGGGGTTGGTCCCCTGCTCGGAGAAGATGCTCGGCTCGTAGTTGTACCCGCCGTCGGCATTGTAGATAGGCACGATGGGCGCGAAGGTCAGAGCCTGTATCCACGAGTTGGGTGCCCAACCGGAACCGCCCGAATTGAGGCCGTTCTGCACGGACCAGGCGCCATTGGCATTGACCCCTACACGCAACCCCGTCAGCACGTCGCGCTCGTAGTTGATGCGGCCGCTGTAACGCTCGTAGTCGGTGCCCAGGATGATGCCCTCCTGCTCCTTGTAGCCGCCCGAGATGGAGTAGCGGCTCTGGTCATCTCCACCCACGATGCTCAACTGATGGTCGTGCGTGAATGCGCGGCGCAGGGCTGCATCGGCCCAGTCGTAAGTTGCTGTGGGCTCGGGCAACAGGTCACCGCTCTGCTCGTTGGTGCGTATCTCGTTGTACGCCTCGGTGAACTGCCAGGCATCCAGCATCCGGAGACGCTTGCTGATGGTCGATACGCCGAACTGGCCCGAGTAACTGATGTTGTGCTTGCCGCGGGCACCTTTCTTGGTCGTGATGAGTATCACGCCGTTGGCACCGCGTGTGCCGTAGATGGCTGTGGCGGACACATCCTTGAGTATCTCGATGCTCTCTATGTCCGATGGATTGAGGAACGAGAGCGGATCCAGGTGTGCCTCGGCATTCTGTATGCCGGTCTGGGTGGCGGACTGGTCATTGTAGATGATGAACCCGTCGATGACATAGAGCGGTTCGTTGCCACCGGTGATGGAGTTGCCGCCACGTATGCGTATGGTCGATGCTGCACCCGGCTGACCCGAGGTAGCGCTGACATTGACGCCCGATACGGCGCCGGACAGAGCCGACTCGACCGACGGAGAGGGCAACTTCAACTGGTCGGTGCTCACGCTCGCCACGGCGGCTGTGAGCTGGGTGCGCTTCTGTGTGCCGTAGCCCACCACGACCACCTCCTCCAGTGCGGAACGGTTCTCGCTCAACGAGATGGTGACGGGCTCGCTGTCATCGTACACATCGACCTCCTGATCGATGTACCCCACGAAGGTGACGCGCAGCGTGACGGGCAGTTCGGCCTGGGTCTGGAGCACGAAACGACCATCTATGTCGGTGATGACGCCTCCCTGACGTGTGCCCTTGGCTGCTACCGACGCGCCTGTGAGGGGTTCGTCATTGCTGTTGTCTATGACCTGACCCTGTATGCGCAGCGTCGTGACCTGGGCGTATATGGGGAATACTGCTGCCACAAAAATGGTGCAGACCAAATTGAAAAATCTAATCTTGAACATACTGGTAACACTTAATAACGATTCTGATCAATTCATTGCGAATGGCTTATTCTCTTAATTCTAATGATTTCATTCACGAGTGGGTCACTCTCTGATTCTTATTATTTCAAGAATGGGTTATTCTCTTAATTCTCTAATTCTTGATTTTATTTCTTATTTATTGGTTCCATTCCTTACTTTACAGCCTGGAGCGCCTCGGGAGCATTGAGCAGACCGAACTGGTGATTGTACTTGACGCCCTCGGTCAGTACCCACGAGATGAAGGCTACGGTCTGGGGATTGGTAGCATCATAGCTGAGGGAGATATTGGCAATGGCTACATCGTCGTCCTGCTCCTGCTCCAGCGCATTGAGCACGGCATCCAGGTCATTGTCTTCGAGAGCGCTCTGCAACCGACGGCTCACGTCCAGACCAAGCAGTTGGATATTGTCACGCAGGTTGCGGCTGGTGAGGTCGTAGAGGTTGGAGAGCGCATTGAACGAGAGCGCCTTGGCATCGCGGCTCACTGCCACGTTGACGAAACGGTCATCGCCCTGGATGCGCTTGCCGCGGAAGGCGGCTGCCTCCTGTCCGAAGAACTCCGCAAAGGAGTTGGCAACCGATGCCTGGCTGTTGCCCGAATAGACGGACATACCCTTGGCGGCATCGGCATAGTCGCCGAACTCGTCATCCTCGTCATCGAGTGCGAAGTAGATATGCTCCAGGCGGCTCTTGCTCAGGTGTTTGTTGCCGAAGGTGCGTGCTGCCTCGCTGCCTGCAGTGACGAAGGGGAGGATGGCATATCGGCCAAAGACGGTAGTGGTCTGGCCTAACTGCTCTGCCTGATGACGGCTGACGGTGATCTGGATGTCGGCCTCCTGGTTACGGCCTGCCACGGCAACCTGCTCATCAGCGGCGTGGGAGGCATTGTACAGAGCTGCCCACTGCTCGACCAGCGGCTGGGCGAAGGCTGGAGTACGTACGGTCAGACTCTGCGCACGGCACATCGAGCTGACGCACATCATAGCTACGATGGCTATGATGGCCACGGTGGTGTAGTAGCGTAATGACTGGCGTACAGCGATGCTGCTGGCGTTCGAACGGTTGTCGATAGTGAATCTTTCCATAACGTTTAGTAGTTTTGTGGGGCCTTGTCCCCTATTAATAAAAAATAGCACCGCCAAAACATTTTCTTCTGTTTTGACGGTGCAAAGGTACGGCTTTCCCGCCGCCTGTACAATCGCACATCGGTGGCAATCACCTACCATATATATGGTATTTCAACTGTTCAGGACTTCTATTTCCCCTATTTTCCCCTTATTTCTCCCCTATTTTTCTCTTACTTCTCTCCTCTTTCGCCCCTATTTTGACCTAAAATGATTGTATCCTCACTTCGAAATGACCGTCTAACTTCTCAACCTCTTGAAAAATACAATAACCCTCTCGCCATCGTATCGTTGAGAGTGCGATTGGTGTGCGATTGGAATGCGATTGGTGTGCGATTGGTCATCCCTACCCTATCGTACACGAACCGCTATGCAATCGCGACCCGATGGCTGCCGGAGGAATATGTGACAATACCCTCTCTATATCAATAAATACCCCTCAATAAGTATGATTCAAACTAGTATTTGTATATAAAATTCTCCCTCCCTCATAGGGAGGGTTGGGGTGGGTCCTTGAGGGCAGGGAAGAGTCCCTTTTGATAAAAATTAAAGCCGCCCCCATTACTGGGAGCGGCTGGTTGAGTAATATTTAGTAGGTTGGTTATCGACTAAATATACCCACGTTTGGAATTGATTATGTTATAATAAGGACAATCAATTTAGAATACGCCCTGAGCCATCATGGCCTTGGCAACCTTCATAAAGCCTGCTACGTTAGCACCCTTTACATAGTTGACATAACCGTCGGCCTCAGTACCGTACTTAACGCAGTTCTCGTGGATATTCTCCATGATCCAGAGCAACTTAGCGTCAACCTCCTCGGCAGTCCAAGCAAGACGCTCTGAGTTCTGGGTCATCTCGAGACCTGATACTGATACACCACCGGCGTTAGAAGCCTTACCTGGAGAGTAGAGGATCTTGGCCTGCTGGAATACCTTGATAGCACCTGGAGTGGTAGGCATGTTAGCACCCTCGCAGACTGCGATGACGCCGTTAGCTACGAGAGCCTTAGCCTGCTCCTCGTTGAGCTCGTTCTGGGTAGCGCAAGGGAGTGCGATGTCAGCCTTCTCGAACCAAGGCTTCTGGCCAGCTACATACTTAGCGTTAGGATACTGGTCAACATACTCCTTGATACGGCCACGCTGTACCTGCTTCAGGTCGAAGATGTAGTCGAGCTTAGCGCGATCGATACCATCTGGATCGTAGATATAGCCGTCTGAATCAGACATGGTCATTGGGATACCGCCCAGCTGGAGAACCTTCTCAGCAGCATACTGTGCTACGTTGCCGGCACCAGAGATGAGGACCTTCTTGCCCTTGATCTCCATACCCTTGGTCTTGAGCATAGCGCGGAGGAAATATACTGTACCGTAGCCAGTTGCCTCAGGACGGATGAGTGAGCCACCGAACTCGATGCCCTTACCGGTGAGGACGCCCTGATACTGACGGGTGTACTTCTTGTAAGCACCAAACATGTAACCTACCTCACGGCCACCTACGCCGATGTCACCTGCTGGAACGTCGCAGTCAGGACCGATGTGACGGGTCAACTCGAGCATGAAAGCCTGGCAGAAACGCATAACCTCAGCGCTTGACTTGCCACGTGGAGAGAAGTCTGAACCACCCTTAGCGCCACCCATAGGCAGTGTGGTGAGTGAGTTCTTGAAGGTCTGCTCGAATGCGAGGAACTTCAGGATACCGAGGTTAACTGACTTGTGGAAACGGATACCTCCCTTGTATGGGCCGATAGCATTGTTGTGCTGGATACGGTAGCCCATGTTGGTCTGGATGTTGCCATTGTCGTCCATCCAAGATACACGGAACTGGTAAACACGATCAGGGATGCAGAGACGCTCGATAAGGTTGACCTTGTCGAACTCAGGGTGCTTGTTGTACTCCTCCTCGATGGTGCCGAGGACCTCTTCTACTGCCTGATGATACTCTGGCTCGTTAGGGAATCTCTGCTTCAGATTCTCCAAAACTTTCTTTGCGTCCATAATTGAAATGTTTGGATATTGATTAATAAAAAGGAATTGACAAAAAGATAAAACTATACTTTTTTTATTTCGCGGTGCAAAGATAGAGAAAAGAAATCAATCCACCAAATATTTTTTGCAAAAAATTATCAAAAAAGCTATTTATTTGTAAAAAAGCCATTTTTTTCGACTTTTTTTAGCAAAATGTAAGAAAAGTATCCCGAAATTATTACATTTTTATCCATTTTACTACGTATTTATACAGTATAATCGCCAAAATTGTATTTATTTCGGTTGAAATCCTTACAATTTTGGCGATTATTGAGACTGAACAAAGGTCCAGGGAAGTAACCATTTGGTCGAAATCGGACGAAAAAGCAGACAGTTTAGCGGCTTTTTCGGGTTTTGGACTGACACATTGTCAATCATTCATCCTCTTCGTCCTCCTCTCCTATATTATATATATTGAGTGTGGCACTGCTGCCCACCGTGATGGCGCCCCCGTCGGTACTGATGGCGCGGTGCAGATAGAGCGAGTCGGTCTGGACGGTGAGGGTGTCAATCAGCACGGTATCGGCCGACAACTGCGTGACGGCGGCGGCGAGCGCTGCCGAGAGCGAGTCGGTGAGCAGGGTGAGCGAGTCGAGCGCCTGGGTCATGGAGTCCGATGGCGCTGTGGTGAGGCTGTCCACCTGGGTCTGCAGCGAGGTGAGGGCACTGTAGCTGCTGGCGTACTGGCTGGCGAGGGACTGGCGTACGGTGACGAGGCTGTCGTGGTGCGCCTGGGTGACGGTGAGTGAGTCAGCCAGCAGGTGATAGAGCACGGACAGGGTATCCGCCCCGGCACGCAGGGTCCAGGTTCCCTTGACGAGCTGCACGTCACTGCCCGCAGTACGTATGGCATAGCCGTAGAGCGAGGTGACATTGGCCGTGATGCCGTAGTTGCAGAGCAACGGACCACTGGTCCACAGGGCGTGGCTGGGCAGGCTGTCGCCGGTGGCTATGTCCGACGGACGGGCGCGGTTGGACAGGGTCAACGTGCCGGCTCCATCGACGTACAACAGACCATCGACCCACATACAGGCATGCTCCCTATCGGTCTGGTCCGTGCTGCAAAGTGAGTCGGACAGGACATTGATGCTGCTGCCGGGCAGGACGAGGTAGCAGGTGGCCTGCGGGGCGTGTATCTGCACGGCAGGACCGGAGGCGGAGTGCAGGTAGAGGCCGTTGAGGTAGAGGGCGAAGTCGCGGTCGGACGATACCGTGAGTTGGCCATGCAGCGGCTGGATGGTGTCGCCCACGGCATTGCCATAGACGAAGAGTGCCACGCTGTCGGCCAGTGCCGTGAGCGACAGTCGTGCGCCGTCGTGCCGTTCGATGGCTACATCGTCGGTGTAGGGTCCCCACACGCGCACGTCGCCGTCGTGATACTGCACGAAGACGGGGTGGGTGAAGTCGGACACGAGCGAGTTGTAGGGCGCGAAGTCGCTGCCCACCTCGTGGTGGGTGTCGTACTCACTGCATGATGTCAGCACGCACACGGCGGCGGCACACAGCGTCAGGGCTGCGTGCTGCAACAGGGTGCGGCGGGTATGTCGGTGGTTATTCGAAGGCATCCTTTACGTCGTTAAATCCCTCCTTGGCAGCATTGCCTACTTTCTTGGCTGCCTTCTTGGTGGCCTTGCCTGCCTTCTTGGCAGCTTTCTTGGTGGCTTTGGCAGCCTTCTTGGCAGCTTTGGCGGTCTTCTTGGCGGCCTTCTTGGCAGCCTTCTCGGTATCTTCGGCTGCATCCTCGGTCTTGCTCTTGCGCGATGCTCCCGTGCTGCAATCTGGATCCATTTCGGTCGATGTTACCGTGGCAACACTGGCCTGTACGGGCTGGACAGCGGGTGCTGTCATGGAGAGCAGCATGAGGGCTGCGAGGGTGAGAAGTGTTTTTTTCATAATGGTAAGTATTATGGGAGACGGTTTCATCCCCAGTTTATGTATCGGGTATGTCGGACGATGTTCCCTGCTGGCCATTGAGCCTGATGTCGGACATCGGCCCATCGGACAAAAAAACAAACCGAGTGACCCCCATGGAATTGGTGCGGCCACTCGGTTGTGATGGATTACTTCAAGAGGCACTTGCCGGTCATGGCTGCTGGCTGCTCGATGCCCATGATCTTGAGGATGGTTGGAGCAACGTCGCACAACTGACCTGCGCTGACCTCAACGCCCTTGTTGTCCGAGATATAGACGCACGGAACTGGGTTGAGCGAGTGGGCTGTGTTGGGTGTGCCGTCTGGGTTGATGGCGTAGTCTGCATTACCGTGATCGGCGATGATGAGCACCTCGTAGCCATTGGCCTTGGCTGCCTCACACACATCGTGGCAGCATACGTCGATGGTCTGGACGGCCTTCTGGATGGCTGGGTAGATGCCGGTGTGGCCTACCATGTCGCCGTTGGCAAAGTTGCAGGCGATGAAGTCGTACTGCTGGGTCTTGATGGCGTCAACGAGCTTGTCCTTGACGATCAGGGCCGACATCTCGGGCTGCAGGTCGTAGGTAGCAACCTTGGGTGAAGGTACCAGGATGCGGTCCTCGCCGTTGTACTCTGCCTCGCGGCCACCATTGAAGAAGAAGGTGACGTGGGCATACTTCTCGGTCTCGGCGATGCGGAGCTGCTTCTTGCCGGCATTGCTGACGATCTCACCGAGGGTCTGCTCGACGTTCTCCTTAGGGAAGAGGATGTGCAGGCCCTGGAACTTGGCATCGTATGGAGTCATGCAGCAGAAGTAGAGTGGCAACTTCTTCATGCCCTGCTCAGGCATATCCTCCTGGGTCAGCACCGAGGTAATCTCCTTGGCGCGGTCATTGCGGTAGTTGAAGAAGATGACGGTATCGTTGGGCTTGATGGTGCCCATCACCTCGCCCTTGTCATCGACACGGACGATAGGCTTGATGAACTCGTCGGTCACGCCAGCCTCGTACGAAGCCTTGATGCCCTCGCCCATGCAGCTGAACTTGTCACCTACTCCGTTTACCAACTGGTCATAGGCAACCTTGATTCGGTCCCAACGCTTGTCACGGTCCATGGCGTAGAATCGGCCAGTGATAGAAACGACCTTGCCGCAACCTACCTCCTTGGTGTGCTCGCAGACGGTCTTGACGAAGCCCAGACCTGACTTTGGATCGGTGTCACGACCATCCATGAAACAGTGGATGAAGGTGCGGTCCTCCAGACCGTATGCCTTGGCAATGTCGATGAGCTTCAACAGGTGGTTGAGCGATGAGTGTACGCCACCGGTAGAGGTCAGACCCATGAAGTGGATAGCACCGCCCTTCTTGGCATTCTCGAAGGCAGCCTTGACCTCGGCATTCTGCATGATGCTGTTGTCAGCACATGCCATATTGATCTTGACCAAATCCTGATATACGACACGGCCACCGCCGATGTTCATGTGACCTACCTCGGAGTTACCCATCTGGCCCTCGGGCAGACCTACGTTCAGACCATCAGTGCGCAACTGGCTGTGTGGGTAGTTGGCAATGAGTGAGTCCCAATAAGGAGTTGGTGTACTTGCAATTGCATCTGATTTTGAACCATCGCCGCATCCCCAACCATCGAGGATGAGCAGAAGTGCTTTCTTAGACATAACTATAACGTATTTAGATTGTATTTACCTTGACTGGCGTCATCGGGTACTGCCAGAATCCGCCCTTTGGCATCGGGCAATGACTGCCTGCAGCATCGACAACCGAAAGCTAAAAAATTATTAACTTAATAACTAACAACTAATAACTAATAACTTATAGCTCCAGCTATATATCGTGCGCAAAGTTAATTATTTTGGTTCACAAAGGCAACTTTTGTGAAGTTTTTCGGACGGCGATGCACTCCGGCAGGCGTATTGTGCAAAAAAATGGCAACTTCGCTTGCCGTTTCTGCGCAGATTGTAGGTATTTGTGCACAGGTTATCAACAATCTTGCGCCCTAACGTTGCGGCCTAACGCAAAAACGGCTATCTTTGCTGCAACGAAACTTTTCAGGGCAGGGTGTAATTCCCGATCGGCGGTACAGTCCGCAAGGCCAATTCAGGTCACGAACCGGCGCAACTCCGGTACCGACAGTTAAAGTCTGGATGGAAGAACGGTTTAATTATGATTGATAGTAAAGATACAGATTTATTGCGTCAGGCAATGACGCTGGCTCAACGTGGCGAGGGGTGTGTCAATCCCAACCCGTTGGTCGGCGCTCTCGTCGTGCGCAATGGCGACGTGGTGGCCCAGGGCTATCACGCCCGATACGGTGACCTCCATGCCGAACGGAATGCCTTCCGCGACGCCGACTCGCGCGGCGTGGATTGCACTGGAGCCACCATGTACGTAACCCTCGAACCCTGCTGCCACCACGGCCATCAACCTCCCTGCACGGAGGCAATCATCGAACATCACATAGCACGCGTGGTAGTGGGACTGACCGACCCCAATCCTCTGGTGGCTGGCAAGGGACTGGACCTGCTGCACCAGGCGGGTATCGAGGTGGATGTGCTCGATGCCACATCGGACCTGGCTGCCGAAATGCGCTGGCAGAACCGCGTCTTCCTGCACTACATCACCACGGGCAAACCCTGGGTAGTGATGAAGTATGCGATGACGATGGACGGCAAGATATGCACCCGCACGGGCGACAGCCGCTGGATAAGCGGACCCGAGTCGCGCCAGTATGTGCACCGTCTGCGCCGCTCCCTGTCGGGCATACTGTGCGGCATCGGTACGGTATTGGCCGATGACCCGATGCTGAACGTCCGCCTCGAGGATGACCCCGATGCCCGACAGCCCATCCGCCTGGTACTGGACCGACGTCTGCGCCTGCCGTTGGACAGCATGCTGGTACGCACTGCCCGACAGATTCCTGTCATTGCCGTACACAGCGCCAATGCCCCACAGGCCAACATCGATGCCCTGCACGACGCCGATGTACAGACCTGGCAATGCGATACCATCGCCGACCTGCTGCAACGTGCCGGACAGGAGCGCATAGACAGCATCCTGGTAGAGGGTGGCGGCACGGTCAATGACTCGTTCCTGCGCGAGGGTCTGGTCAACGAGGTATATGCCTTCGTCGCCCCCAAGCTGGTGGGCGGCATCCACGCCAAGACTCCTATCGAGGGACTGGGCCTGGCTAAACTGAACGAAGCAACTGTATTGAACAACATAGAAGTAACGAGAGTCGGGAACGACATTCTCCTGCACGCTGCAGTTGTCCAGGAATGAAGCAAGAGGTTCAATAGGAACAAGTATCGACCCTTTCGCTCTTTGTACTTTGTCCTTTGTCACTTTGTACTTTGTCCTTTGTCACTTTGTACTTCGTCCTTTGTCACTTTGTCCTTGTCTTAATTTCTCAACAATGTTTACCGGTATAATCGAAGAAATAGGTCACGTCAAGTCGCTGCACCGCGGCGCCAAGAGCTTCACCCTGGAGGTAGAGGCCGACCTCGTGATGCAAGGCACACAGGTGGGCGACAGCATCGCCACCAATGGCGTATGCCTCACCGTGACCACAATGACCGACCACGGGTTCACCGCCGACGTGATGCCCGAGACGGTACAACGCACTGCCCTGGGCCAACTCAAAGCGGGCAGTCCCGTCAACCTCGAACGGGCACTCTCCCTGCAAACCCGTCTGGGCGGACATATCGTATCGGGCCACATCGATGGCACTGGCCGTATCTCGGACCGCCGCCAGGACGACAATGCCCTGTGGCTCACCATTGAGTGTGACTCGCACCTGCTGCGCTACATCATCGAGAAGGGCAGCATCACCATCCAGGGCGTATCGCTCACGGTAGCCAGGGTCGATGCTCAGTCCTTTGCCGTGTCGCTCATCCCCCACACTCAGGCTGCCACCACGCTACACAGCGCCCGCGTAGGCGATCTGGTCAACCTCGAGAACGACATCATCGCCAAGTATGTCGAAAAACTGTTGGGCAAAGCTCCATCGGACAACGGCATAATGCAGAAACTGGCTGAAAACGGTTTCCTTTAGACTATTGAACCTATAGCAACTATAGCTTCTATAGCTTCTATCTCCCCTATCATCAACTGAAAATTCTTTTACGCTATGAGCAATAATCAATTTGATACCATCGAGCAAGCCATTGAGGCTATACGCGCAGGCAAGTGCGTACTGGTGCTCGATGACCCGGACCGCGAGAATGAGGGCGACCTCATCTGCGCTGCCGAGTTTGCCACTACCGAGAACGTCAACTTCATGGCCTCGGAGGCCAAGGGACTGATCTGTATGCCTATGAGCCGCCAGATATGTGAGCAGCTCAACCTGCCACAGATGTGCGCCACCAACGGCGACAACCACCTCACAGCCTTCACCATCAGCGTCGATCATATATCGACCACCACAGGTATATCGGCCGTAGAACGTGGCATCACTGCCCGCGCCACTGTCAGCGAGGGTGTCAAGCCGACCGACTTCCGTCGTCCTGGCCACATGTTCCCGCTCCAGGCACGCGACGGCGGTGTATTGGTACGCACCGGTCACACCGAGGCAACCGTTGACCTGTGCCGCCTGGCTGGACTGAAAGAGTGCGGCCTGTGCTGCGAAATAATGCGCGAGGACGGCACGATGATGCGTACTGCCGAGTTGCTCGAATTCGGCCGCAAACATGACTTGGTCAAGATTACCATCGCCGACCTGGTCGCTTACCGCCGCCACACGGAGAAACTGGTCAAGCAGGTATCGGTGGCTGAACTGCCTACCAAGTACGGTACCTTCCGCGCCTACGGTTACGTCAACGAGGTGACCGGCGAACACCATGTAGCTCTCGTCAAGGGTGATGTCACCACCCCCGAACCTGTGCTGTGCCGCGTTCACTCGGAGTGTCTGACCGGCGACGCCTTCGGCAGTCTGCGTTGCGACTGTGGCGAACAACTCGCCGAGGCGCTGCGCCGCATTGAGAAACGTGGTCGCGGTGTGCTGCTCTACCTGCGCCAGGAGGGTCGCGGCATTGGCCTGATCAACAAACTGCGCGCATACGCTCTGCAGGATCAGGGTATGGACACGGTCGAGGCCAACCTCGCTCTCGGTTTCGCTGCCGACCTGCGCGAGTACGGTACTGGTGCCTCTATCCTCGCTGACATGGGCATACACGACCTGATATTGATGACCAATAACCCCGCCAAGATTGATGGTCTGGGTGGTTTCGGTCTGCGCATCGTAGATCGTGAACCCATCGAGATGACCTGCAACGAGAAGGACGAGTTCTATATGTACACCAAGTACGCCAAGATGGGCCATTTGCTCCATCTCCGGGACATTAAGTGCAACAAATAAATAAACTAAATAGCTTTATGAAAAAGATTGAAGGTAAACTGACCGCCGAAGGTCAGAAGATTGCGCTGGTAGCAGCACGTTTTAATGACTTTATTGTAGATCGACTGATAGGTGGTGCCGAAGATTGCTTCGTACGTCACGGTGGCAATACGGACGACCTCACCCTCACATACGTACCCGGTGCCTTCGAGATTCCTCTCGTTGCTCAGCAGCTCGCCATGTCGGGCAAGTACGACGCTGTTGTCTGCCTGGGCGCAGTCATCCGCGGTGCTACTCCCCACTTCGATATGGTAGCCAATGAATCGGCCAAGGGCATCGCTACTGCCAGCCTCAAATCTGGCCGCCCTGTCACCAACGGTATTCTCACCACCGACAGCATCGAACAGGCCATAGAGCGTGCCGGTACCAAGGCTGGTAACAAGGGCGCCGACGCTATGATCTCGGCCATCGAGATGGTCAATGTAATGCGCCAGCTCTAAACCGCTCCTTGAGGGTTACGCCATCAATACAGACAGCGTGACATGCCCCGATAGGGTTACGAACATCAACCAATTGTCTCACTATGCACACACTACATCTCTTACAAGGCACGGTGATACACGGACAACAGATAGGTCGGCAGTTAGGTTTCCCGACGGCCAATCTCTGCGTTGAGGAACTGCAAGAACCACTGCCACAGCCTGGTGTATATGCTGCCTGGGCCACTCTGCCCGATGGCATGACGTACCGTGCTATGGTCAATGTCGGTTACCGACCTACGGTGGACAGCAGCCATCACCGCCTCTCGGTCGAGGCTTATCTGGACAGGTTCAGCGGAGATCTGTATGGTCAACGACTTTCGCTCCGACTGGTCCTCCTCCTGCGACAGGAACGGCGGATGGCCTCGCTCGACCAACTGCGAGAACAACTATCCGCTGACCTCCAAGCGGTACGAGAGAAAATATAACGCACAACGCCTGAACATTTGCTGTTCAGGCGTTGTTGCATTTAAAGGGTAATGAGTAAAGAGTCGTAATGTACTTTGTCACTTTGTACTTCGTCCCTTTGTACTTTCCTTTATTTTCTCTTCGCGAAGCAGAATATGTCCGTAGTGTAGGCTTTGAGTTGCTTATTGAGAGCATCCTCCTGACCATCGAGCATGGCATTGAGTTTGGCGTGGAAACGGGGACTGTGGTTCATCTCGAGGGTGTGGGTCAATTCGTGGAGCATGATGAGGCGTTGCAGTTGTTCGGGCAGCAGCATCACGTAGAGCGAGAGATGAATGTTGTACTCGCGTTTGGAAGAGAGAGAGAAGCCTCGTTGTACATTGGTTCCGCACGAACCCCACCTGCCGTGAGCGCTGTTGATGGAGAGCGTCTTGTAAGGTAAGTTGAACTGGCGAGACAACTCGGACAATCTGGCAGACAAGAATCCCTTGGCATAACTGCGAATCTGGTCGCAGATACAACGTTCCAGCCATTGCTGCATACCCTCAGCATCGAAGTCAGTGTCGGGGTGCATACAGAAGGTGACGTGTCCCATCTCCTTGCGCAGATGGCAGGCATTGAGCTTGACCGATGAATCGGGACAGAAGTCGAACGTGAGCAGTCCGGTCTCGATGCGGAAGGTCCAATCTATGTGCCGTTCACTGCCAGGCGCATTCCCCTTGACCTCAGCCTTCTGAATCAGTTTGCGCAGTTTGGGGCGTAGTCGTTCGATGCTCTCCACCAACTCCTTCTCCCTGTAGTACGTAGGCACCGAGACGACCAGATGACCCTCCTTGACGCGGAAAGTAAAACCCTTGGACCGGGCATTGACACGTACAATAATCTCTCCAAACTCAGAATCAAGCATAACAATAAACGGAAATAGAAAAAGCTATCAAAGGGAGCATGGAGACATCAGTGTGCCTCGAGCCAGTTCTCGCCGCTGCCGCAGTCTGCTATCAGGGGGACTGAGAGTGGGCAGGCACGGGACATCTCCTCCAGGACAAGCTGCTGCAGGCGCGATAGTTCGTCTGCGGGAACGGAGAAGTTCAATTCGTCGTGCACCTGAATGAGCAACTTGGCATGCAGTCCTTCGCGGCGTATGCGTCGGGCTATGTGCACCATAGCTATCTTGATGATGTCAGCAGCCGTACCCTGTATCGGGGCATTGATGGCATTACGTTCGGCGTAGCCGCGCACGGTGGCATTGGCCGAATGGATATCGGGCAACATACGCTTACGGCCGAAGAGCGTCTCGACGTAACCCTTTTCGCGCGCTACCTCGATAGACTGTTCCATATATTCACGCACCCTGGGATAGGTGGCGAAGTATCCGTCAATCAGTTCCTTCGCCTCGGAACGTGGAATATTGAGCCTGCTGGCCAAACCGAAGGTCGAGATGCCGTAGATGATGCCGAAGTTGGCAGTCTTCGCCTTGGTACGTTGCAGTTTGGTCACTTCGTCCAATGCAACATGGTATATCTTGGCTGCTGTGGCTCGATGTATATCATCGCCCGACTGGAAAGCCTCCACCATGTTGGGGTCCTGGCTCAAGTGCGCCATCAGACGCAGCTCAATCTGGCTGTAATCGGCGCTGAAGAACACCTCCCCCTCGTCCGGCACGAAGGCCTTACGCAGTTCACGGCCCATGGCATCACGTATCGGAATGTTCTGTAGGTTAGGGTTGCTCGATGACAAGCGGCCCGTAGCCGTCACCGTCTGGTTGAACTGGGCATGGATACGTCCCGTGCGAGGATTGACCTCCTGGGGCAGAGACTCGATGTAAGTGCTGAGCAACTTCTTGATGCCGCGGTAGTTCAGGATATCGTCGATGATCTCGACCTTGGCCTCGTCGTCCGCCACCTTGCCACGTAGCTGCTGCAATATCTCCTCCGCCGTGCTGCGCGACTTCCCCTTGGGGTCCATCTGCTGTTCGTCGTACAGCACCGTAGCGACGGCCTTGGGCGAGAGTGGGTTGAACGGATGTCCTGCCAATTCCGCCAGACGCTGGTCCAGACGTTGCAGTTCCGCCTGCAGTACCGACTCGGACTCGCGCAGCGCCTGTGTATCGAGCCTAACGCCGGTCAACTGCATCTCCGCCAATACCTGTACCAGAGGCATCTCCACCTCGGCGAATAGTTTCATCAGTCCCTGCTCCTTCAGCATAGGCTGCAAATGCTGGAACAACTGGTAGGTCACGTCACTGTCCTCGCAGCAGTACTCTGCCACCTGTTCCACAGGGCAGTCACGCATGGTGCGTGGGCCCGATGTCTGGTCATCGGCCTGCGCCATGGCGAACAGGTCCTCCACGTAGTTCTGGGCCGATGCCTTGCGGTCGGTCTCGATGAGCGCCGATGTCGGTATGGGCCGATACTTGAGGTAAATCTCCGACAGGTAGTCCATGTTGTGCGGCTGTTCGGGTTCCAGCAGGTAGTGCGCAATCATCGTGTCGAAGCACGGAGCCGTCACCTCCACGCCGTAGCGGCGCAGGATGGAGTAGTCGTACTTGAGGTTCTGCGCCACCTTGAGTGCAGCCTCGTTGGTCAGCAGCGGCGACAGTTCATGCACGATGTCGCGGGCAGACTGTTCGTCGGCGGGTACAGGTACGTACCATGCCCGATGTCCCTCGATGGCGAAACTGATACCGACCAGTTCGGCATCCATCACCGAGGTGGATGTAGTCTCCGTGTCGAAGGCATAGGCTGGTGCAAACAGCAGTTGGCCCAGCAGGTCCTGACGTGCCTCCGCCGTGTCGCATATCGTGTATTGGTGCTTCACGTCGGCCAGCACAGCCAGTGGTGCGGCTGGTTCGGCGGGAGCCTCCTGGGTGGGTGCAGCGGCGGTAGTGGCTTTTTTCTTGTCCGATGTAGGGGCCTGACCCTGCGGCGCACGCAGTTTGTCGCGCAACTGACGGAACTCCAGTTCGTCGAACAGGTTGTACAACTGGTCCACGTCGGGTTCCGACACACGCAGTGCATCGCCGTCCAACGTTACGCCCGGCACCTCGCGGCATATCGTGGCGAGGTACTTCGAGTCGCGTATCTGCTGCGCATTGTCCAGCACCTTGGCAAACATCGTCTTCTTCAGCACCGGCAACTCCTTCTGCCCCGCAGCGGCAGCCTCCTCTACCTGGCGCAACATCTCCTCCACGCTGCCGAAGTCCGCTATCAACTTCTGCGCCGTCTTGGGACCCACGCCCGGACAACCGGGTATGTTGTCGGCAGTGTCGCCCTGCAGGCCCAGCATGTCTATGACCTGAGCGGTATTGGCCAATCCATACTTGGCCAACACAGCCGGCACGTCGAGCACCTCATAACCGGGGCCAAAGCTCTTGGGCTTGAAGATGCAACTGTGCTCCGACACCAGTTGGGCGTAGTCCTTGTCCGGCGACATCAGGTAGGTCTCGTACTCGCCCGTCTCGTCAGCCAGTCGTGCCAATGTACCCACCACGTCGTCCGCCTCGTAGTTGGCCACCTCGAATATCGGTATGCGGTATGCCTCGATGATTCGTTTGATCCAGGGCACAGCCACGGTGATGTCCTCGGGCTGTGCCTCACGCTGCGCCTTGTAGGTAGGGAACTCCTTGTGGCGGAAGGTGCCGCCCTTCGGGTCGAAGCACACAGCGATGCAGTCCGGCTGCAACGTATGGTCGATGCCCGGCATCCGCTGTCCGCCCAGCACGTCCTGCAACGTCTTGACGAAGCCGTAGATAGCGCCGGTGTTCATTCCCTTGCTATTGATCAATGGTTTGGATATGAAGCCGTAGTAGGCTCTGTATATCAATGCGTAAGCATCGAGTAGGAATAGTTGTTTCATCTATATCAGCATTGTGGTGCCACCCTATGGAGCCGACACCTGAATAAAAAACGGTACAAAGATAAACATCTTTTTCGACATAGCCAAATAGGCAGAACGAAAAGTTGGACAATCCCTCGATGGAGAAAGGAAAATACCCCCTCACCTGCTTCGTACAGCGCGAGGGGGTAGATGATTCCGATGTGAGGGGACAATAGTTACTTCACCTGGATGGTGGTGCTGGCCGACTTCAGTCCCTTGCCGCTCACGGTGAGGGTGGCTGGTCCAGCTACGGCATTGGCCTCCAGGACCACGACGAGCTGGCCGTGGAAGGCGCGCATGGTGGGTTCGGTGAATACCTCGGTCGATGTGGCATCGCCGTTGCAGCAGGCCTTGAACGATGCCGACTTGCCCTTCACCTTG
>JAILKE010000090.1 GCA_024694125.1 Bacteroidales bacterium | reverse complement strand
AGCACGCCGTCGATTGTATCGAGCGCCGAAGGTGCGACAGAAGGTATATTTGCCCCCGCAAATATACCGCGTTTAGGAAGAATACAATACACTCAACCAAATGCATGTCCTCTTGGAGATGTATCAATGGATATTCTTTTTAATTTTCGTACCAAGTTTTTCATCACCGAATTGAACGAATCTAAACATAACATTTTCGTTTTGTTCGTTTCTTTCGTTTGTTTGTTTTCGTTATCGTACAGCATAAGCTGTTTTCGTTTTTTAATATTAAAGCGAGAGCTGATCCGTATGATCAACTCTCGCTTATTACATATATAGTGAGAAACTAATATCAGAATCCTCGATATCTGTGGAGGAGCCTCCTACAACGCCATTAGTACCAGCACCTGGGCAACCAAGACGCGCAGGAACATGGTGAGAGGATAGACGGTCGAATAGGCGACTGATGCCTGGTCATTGCCACAGATACTGTTGGAGTAGGCCAATGCCGGCGGATCGGTCGTAGCTCCACTAATCATACCTGCGATAGTGAAGTAACTGCGATGGAACACCACGCGCGCCAGGATACCAATGATGATACAAGGCAAGAATGTGATGATGAAGCCGTAGAGCACCCACCAGTAACCACCATTGAACACAGTCTCGACGAAGCCGTCACCTGCACCGAGACCAACTGCCGCCATGAAGAGCGAGATACCTATCTCGCGCATCAGCAACTTGGCCGATGCTGTTGTATATGTGACAATGTGGAACTTAGGTCCATAGCATGACAGGAGGATTGAGACAATGAGCGGACCTCCGGCCAAACCTAACTTGACTGGAACCGGCATACCGGGGAAGAAGATAGGCAACGATCCAAGCAACACGCCCAACGTGATGCCAAGGAAGATGCTGAAGAGCTGCGGATGATCCAGTCGCTGAACGGAATTGCCCAACAGACCCTCAATCTTGTGCACATTCTCCTTGGAACCAACCACGGTGACACGGTCACCCAACTGCAGAATGAGCGATGGAACGGCAATCAGGTCAATGCCGGCACGCTTGACACGAGTAATGGTGACGTGGAAAGTGGCACGCAGATTGAGGTCGCCCAGGCGCTTGCCCTGCAGTTTATTGTTGGTCACGACGATACGTTCAGAGACCAGTTCGTTGTGCTTGTCCTTGTCCCATGCCTGCTGATCGATATCGAGTTTACGACCGAAGATCATAGCATAGGCCTCGACGTCACTTGGCTTGGCGACCAGGAAGAGTTTGTCGCCCTGCGAGAATCGGGTCTCGCCCTTGATCAGTACGATGTCCTCCGTATCGCTATGCTGCAGACGGGTAGCCACAATGTCACGGCCAGAGAGGCGCTGCACCTCGGCCATTGTCTTGCCTACCACGGCATCATTGGTTACCTCGAGGGTAACGGCCTGAAGGGATTCGCTTTCGCGACGGTTGTTGATATTATAGAGCTGCTGCTCCTTGTCCATATTGATGCGGAACACGTAGCGTATCAGAACAATGCTCAATATGATACCCACTACACCCAATGGATAGGCCACGGCATAACCCTGCGCAAAAATGGAATTGGCCTCACCACCGTGCATATCGCTGTAAGTCTGCTGTGCGGCACCCAGACCTGGGGTATTGGTCACAGCACCATAGAGCACACCGATCATGGCACATAGGTCTTCACCCGTCACCACATGTATGATATAGGCGGTCAATGCACCAAGCAGGACCAGTCCTGTAGCCAGGAGATTGAGCGTAATACCACCTGTACGGAACGAGGAGAAGAAACTCGGGCCCACCTGCAGACCAATGCTGTAGATGAAGAGTATCAAGCCGAACTCCTTGACAAAATGTGAAGTGGTATTGTCCAGCAACAGTCCGAAATGACTGGCTACAATGCCCACAAAAAGTACCCAGGTGACGCCCAATGAGACTCCACCTATCTTGATGCGGCTCAATGCCAGGCCTACAGCTATCGTAGCTGCGATAAGAAGCACACTGTGTGCCACTCCCGGCGTGAACAATAAATTAGTAAACCACATTTTTTGTAGAACAAAAAAATTATTATATATATAAGATGTTTAAATTAAATTCGAATTACTATTGACAAATCAATAGAAAATCAATTATCAATTGTCAATTATCAAATAGATCAGGCTTATCAATTATCAATTGTCAATTATCAATTATAAATTGGACCCGGCTTATCAATTATCAATTGTCAATTATCAATTGGACCCGGCCTATCAATTGTCAATTATCAATTATCAATTATCAATTGAAAAAATCAATTAGGAGAATTGATTTTTTCACAGCAGTTCCATCAAAGCCATTCCGTATGAGCGGTTCTCGCACAACATACGCAGGAACTCCTTGGTAGAACGTTTCATATAGGCATCCTTGAGCACGTGGAAGGAGCCCTCCATCTGTGTACCCTGCTGATCGAGCGTCAAAGCCTTGATGCCCGGAGTGCGAACCAGGGCAGCCTGACTGAGTACAGTAGCCAATGCACCCGATGCACGCACCAGGTCGATGAGCAAGTTCACCTCGTTGATCTCCAGTCGCACCTCGAACCGGTAGTCCAGACCCGAGATGATGCGGTCGAAGGTATTGCGCGCCTGCAACCCCTTGGCAGGCAGGGCCAATGGAAAACGCTCCAAGTCGGACAAACGTACCGTCGATGATTGAGCCAAAGGATGAGTATCGGCCACGACAACAGCCAAACGGTTGTCGAACAAGATGTGCGACTCAATATCAGGATAAGTGAAAGCTGGTTTGTAGCTGAGAGCCACGTCTATACGCTGCTCATGGAGCATATTGAGCAATGTCTCCATCGAATGACAGCAGATGTTCATCTTGACCCCAGGATACTGTTTCATGAACTGAAGCACGGTCTCCTTGAGCAACGGAAGGAAAGAATAGGTCGAACCCAAATTCAGTTCGCCAGCGCCCAACTGCTGCACGTCACGAATCCTGTCCAGACAGGTATTGGCCGAAGATACCGTGCGCATAGCTTCGGGCAGGAAAGCCTCACCCACATCGCTGAGTGACACGTGGTGAGAATCGCGGATGAGGAGATTGACGCCGAGTTCGTTCTCCAGCTGCCGTATCTGCTGCGACAACGTGCTCTGCGTAATATTGAGTTGGTGGGCCGCCTCACTGAAGCTTTTCAACTCGGCCACCTTGACGAAATACCTTAATTGACGTAGTTCCATTATCCTTATTAATGCATAATTATGCCGCAAAGATACGCATTATGTTTGAAGCCGCCAAATTCTTGCTATAGAAATCATCAATAGTAAGTATCTCTTTTGTTAAATATAGAAACTACGATTGCCATTATCGAAAAAAACAATAGAAAAAAGCACTTTTACTCGACAAAACACCCTACCTTTGCACCGTCAAATGAAAAAATATAACAATTTTAATCAAGTATAAAGCTATGTTGATGTTAATTATTATTTGTGCGACGTTAATTATCTCTCTGTCTCTCAATGTCTATTTCAAGACCAAGTCTTACAAGAAATCGGACAAAAGCCTGTGGGAAGATGGTGACAGCGTCTGCGTAAAAGGAAATAAAGGCGATGCTCAGGAGTATCACTTCATGAACAGAATAGCCTGATAGTTTCATACTATATATAAATAGCAAAAAACAATTTCATTTTTCTACCTCTTCCTAAACAACTGGAAATGTCAGGCAAGGAAAATCTGTATTCAACTCTTAAAACCCCTCTGCATTATGTCTAAGTTCTATGCCTTGAAGATGGCTCAGGAGGTTGCAAGCCATCCAATGATTAGTCAACAGGATCACCTGTTCGGATTGATACACGACGTAGTTTATAAACCAACCGACAGCAAGGTCGAAAGCTACTCAAATTACTATACTGAAGAGGACGCACGCCTCTTCAAGAACCTCATAGAGAGCAAGGATAATGACCTCAACGTCAGCCTCAACCCTCTCGAAAATGTGATGTGCAACTCTAAGTCGATGTTCCGCCTGGACCTCTGTGTCTCGCACGACAGCCGTTTCATCGCCATGCAGTTGAACCACGTCAACGGCGACGACATCACTCACATCACTCCTATCCGCTACTTCGAGGGCGAAGATGCCCTTGCAGTAAACGAGATATTCAATTGATCAAGAAATCCCATATTCACAAGAAAACAGCATAAAACTAAGACTGGACGATGAATTCTATGAATACTCTACAGATCATAGTTGAACGAAATGAACATTGATAATTGATTCTCTCTTTAATGAAGGACGGTCGGACGAATAATCCGGCCGTTTTTTGTTTTTCATGAAAATATATTAGCTTTATTTGGGGAAAACAGAAAAAGTTCGTATCTTTGCCGCGAAATAGTAAACGCGAGTTGAAGACTTGCGAAACCTGTATTATTAACCATACCCCCTCCTCAAAGCACTATGACAAAAACTATTTATTCCCTCTGCATCCTTCTTGCCGCTATCGTGGCCACTCCTACTCAAGCCCGCACACTGGGCTGGGGCATCACCGGCGGCATGAACGTAACGAAGTTAAACCTGGAAGAAGACTGGCAGAACATGACCCAGCCACAATCAGACAAAGGCTGGTATGCCGGTGTCACAGGCCTGGTTTCCGTACCGATATTGGGCTTCGGCTTTGACGGCTCGGTCATCTATTCGCAGGAAGAGGTGAGTCTGAGCAAGGACAGCGAGGCCGAGACTGCCTACTTCGTCTGTCTGCCCATCCACCTGCGCTACGACTTCAAGTTTCCGCTGATGGACGAAATCTTCGTGCCCTACGTAATGGCAGGACCACAATTCAACTACCGCTTCAATGACTTGAAGTTTGCATACGAGGAAGGTGAGAGTTCTCGTGCAATCTTGAAACGCACCGACTCCTGGCGCCTGGACTTCGGCCTTGGCTTCATTCTCTTTGACCATGTTCAATGCACTTACTCTTACGGCATTCCCATTGGTCCATCGTGCAAGATTCAGAACTCCGGTGATGTGGTCAATACCTACAAGTTAGGCGCCCATCGCATGGGCCTCTCCATATATTTCTAACATTACCCCTTCTATTAGAGGGTATTTCTCCAACAATTAGAATAAATTGAGATTTATTGTCAGTCAGGTGGGGAGTTTTCTCAATTAATTATAATTGGACCAACAAACCTCCATTAAACCTTAAACCATAAACCTTAAACATTAGAACATCAGGCTTGCACATCGTTCCTGCCCCACAGGCCGATGGCAGCCCAGGAAGCTCCAACCACAATCAGTTGGAGGAGAATAGTTTCGCCCATTGAAGGATAGAACTCCACACGGCCACCGACCATCCATAGTTCAAGTTGGCTGACCCAATGCGCTACCTGCAGGACCCACCAGGACAGAGCCTCAATGGGCCAAGACAACCAATGATAGAGAGTATCTCCACCGATGATACAGACGCCCCATGTGGCAGGGATGAAAAACACACCAATCAGCCAGTATAACAGCAAAGAGATAACTGGGACCACGATGAAACCCTGAATCCACCCCAACAGTGGCAGATGATGGAAATAGTAGGCGCACAAAGGCATCGTGAATAATTGGGCAGAGAAAGTAACCCAGAACAACGCACGGACAACGCGCATACGGCGCCAGAACGTAGGCCGATGCCGCTTGGTAGAACGACTGATATGTTCGGTCATCAATCCCCTATAAGTCACGATGCCGGCAGTAGCAGCAAAACTGAGTTGGAAACCTACATCGCCGTACAACATCGGATCGGCGCACAACATAAGCAAAGCTGCAAGGATGAGATTCTCGAACGACAGGGAACGGACCTGAAAAAAAGGAGATATCTGAGCTATAGAAATCAGCACCGTGGCACGTACTGCCGAGGGCGGCCAACCTATGATACACACATACAACCAGAGTAATACCAATGTAATACCCTTGCAGATATCATTCCATAGGGCATAGTTCCAATGGAAATAGAAAGGAATGATCAACAGACGACGCAGGAGGAAAGTAATCAGACCCCACAACATACCGATGTGCAGACCAGATACGGCGAGTAGATGACTCATACCCGCATCACGGATATCGTGCACTGCATCGGGCGAAATGAGAGACCTGTCACCACAGAGAAGGCCTGCCGCCAGACTTTCAGCGTCGGGCGACAGGCCTATATGATGTAGGCGGTCGAGGATCCAAGGTAGAACCTCATCCACCGCTAATTACTTATTGCTGAGGTACTCGTGCATATTGGCAGCAGCACGACGACCGTCGCCCATAGCCAAGATAACAGTTGCACCACCACGGACGATATCACCACCGGCAAAGACATCCTTGACAGCAGACTGCATGGTCTCCTCGCCTACGACGATAGTGCCCTTGCGCGAAATCTCGAGACCCTTGAAGTTACTTGGGATGATTGGGTTAGGAGAAACACCGATAGCCACTACAACCAGGTCAGCTGGGATAGTCTCGGTCTTGCCCTCAACTGGCACTGGAGAACGACGGCCTGAAGCATCGGGCTCGCCCAGTTCCATTACCTGCAGGACAGCCTCGCATACACGGCCGTTCTCGTCGGTATGATACTCGATAGGATTGTGCAGGACGTGGAAGTCGATGCCCTCCTCCATTGCATGGTGAACCTCCTCAGCACGTGCTGGCAACTCGTCCAGACCACGGCGATATACGAGAGTGACAGTCTCAGCACCCATACGCTTGGCAGTACGAGCCGAGTCCATAGCGGTATTACCACCACCGCAGACAACGACGTTCTTGCCCTTGAGCACAGGAGTGTCGAAGCCCTGACCACGACCGGCACCCATCAGGTTGATACGGGTCAGATACTCGTTGGAGCTCATCACACCGATAGCGTTCTCGCCAGGGATATTCATGAAGCGAGGCAGACCTGCACCCGAGCCGACGAAGATTCCGTCGAAGCCCATCTCGTGCAACTGCTCGTAGCTGACGGTCTTACCTACGATGACATCGGCCTGGAAGTTGACACCCATCTTGCGCAGAGTATCAATCTCAGCCTCAACGACGCTGTTAGGCAGACGGAACTCAGGAATACCATACTTGAGCACACCACCAATCTCGTGCAGAGCCTCGAATACAGTAACATCATAGCCGAGCTTGATCATATCGGCAGAGAATGCCAGACCTGAAGGACCTGAGCCTACGACACAGACCTTCTTGCCATTCTTAGGTGCGCAGGCAGGAACCTGCATCTGACCAGACTCACGCTCGTAGTCAGCAGCGAAACGCTCCAGATAACCGATGGCAACAGCCTTCTGCTTCATCTTGAGCTTGATGCACTGACCCTCGCACTGCTTCTCCTGTGGACATACACGACCGCAGACAGCAGGCAGCGAAGAGGTCTTCTTGATGGTCTTGATAGCCTCGCCAAACTCACCCTTCTCGATATGCTTGACGAAGGTTGGGATATTGATGCCTACAGGACAGCCCTTCATACAAGATGGGTCAGCGCAGTCCAGGCAGCGCTTGGCCTCGAGCATAGCCATCTCCTTGGTCAGGCCCTGCTGTACCTCTTCAGTGAAGGTAGTGACACGATATTCTGGAGTGAGCTCAGGCATCTTGACACGTTCAATAGCGCCACGCTCTTTAGGATTCATTGATTTACGCAATTCCTCACGCCACGGCTCATTGCGCAGAGCCAAAATTTCTTCTTTATTCATTGTAGCAGGTTAATTATTTATTAAGATTAGCGAGGGCTTCAGTCTCTTCGGCCTTGTAAGCCTTCATACGCATCATCATCTCGTCGAAATTTACCTTGTGAGCATCGAACTCAGGACCATCTACACAGACGAACTTAGTCTTGTTATCGACTGTGACACGGCAAGCGCCGCACATACCAGTACCATCGACCATGATAGTATTGAGGCTGACGATAGTAGGTACATTATATTTGAGAGTCAACAGGCTCACGAACTTCATCATGATAGTTGGGCCGATGCAGACAACCTTGTCCACCTTCTCGCGCTGGATGACCTGCTCAACGCCTACGGTAATAACGCCCTTCTGTCCATACGAACCATCGTCAGTCATGATGATAACCTCGTCGCTGTTGGCACGCATCTCGTCCTCCAGGATGATCAGGTCCTTGGTGCGGGCTGCCAGTACTACGATTACCTTGTTACCGGCCTGGTGCATAGCCTTGACGATAGGGAGCAATGGGGCAACACCAACACCACCACCGCAGCAGATTACCGTACCATACTTCTGGATATCGGTAGCGTGGCCCAATGGACCCACCACGTCAGCCAGTTCGTCACCTGGCTGGAAAGCATTGATACGGGTAGAACTTGCGCCGACTGCCTGAACGACCAATGTAATGGTACCCTTTTCGATATCAGCATCTGCGATAGTGAGCGGGATACGCTCGCCCTTCTCGTCCAGACGGACGATGACGAAATGGCCAGCCTTTCGGCTACGTGCTATGAGGGGTGCCTCAACCTCCAGGCAAGCCACCTTCTCAGAGAACATCTTCTTACTTACAATCTTGTACATTTTATTTAGTTTTTATACAGAACAAACTAACAGATGGTTTCAATTTTGGCCGCAAAGTTAACTATTTTTGAACAAAATGCAAAACTTTTAATCAAAAATTCAGTCTTTTTGATAAATATTCACTTTTTTTCTATTGCAATTCATATTTTGTTATTATATTTGCACCATAATTAAAAAAACAAAGGTTTACAGACGCAGTTCATATACACTGCGAGGGGACAATATACAGTCGTTATTCAACAGGCACTCCCTGTAACAGGACTGAAACCGGCTCGTTTCAGTGACAAACAGCCGATATTGAGCACCCTCAACCAATTGGTAGTAATCGTAACCCAGATAGTCGTAGTATGAAAAAGTTATTTTATGTCATATTGATAGTCATGGTGCTGTGCACCGTAGCCACACTGTACGTAGGCTACCAGATGGTGTGCATAGCAACCACGCCCTACAACTATGGACAGAACTACGACACCGCCTTTGCCATGGTCTATAGGGCCTATCCGGAGTTACGGCCTTGGTACGATAGCCTGGAGCAGCATGGTCTGGTCCGCGACACGACCATCACCAATGCCGAGGGTACGACCCTGCACGCTCTCTACATGCAGCACAGCGAGCAGGACTCGGTGCAGCCATCGGGCGCAATGATGATCATACACGGTTATTGTGACGACGCCCCAGTGATGATGCGCTATGCATATTGTGCATACGAAGTATTGGGTCAGAATGTCCTGCTGCCCGAGCGCCGTTGGTGCGGCAAGAGTGGCGGCGACCACATCACATACGGATGGTTCGACCGTCTCGACATGCACCAGTGGTTGCAGGTGATGCACCAGTTATGGCACAAGCCAGTCGTAGTGCATGGTCTCTCGATGGGTGCAGCTACGGCCATGATGCTGTCCGGCGACGAGATTGCCGACAGCCTGCAGGTGGTAGGTTACATCGAGGACTGTGGTTATTCCAATTCGTGGGACCTGCTCGAGACACAGTTGGACGAGCGCTACGGACTGCCCGCCTTCCCCGTGCTCTATGCAGCATCGTTCATCAACCGACTATGGCACGGATGGTGGTTCGGCGACGGCGATGCCGTTGCCCAGGTGGCACGGTGCAAGAAGCCGATGCTCTTCATCCACGGTACCGACGACCAGCTGGTACCCTTCAAGATGGTACACAAGGTGTTCGATGCCAAGCAGGGCGAAAAGTATCTGTGGGAAGTACCGCAGACCAAGCACGCCCACTCTATACACAAACATTGGCAGGAATATTGCCAACGGTTGTCCACCTTTATAAATAAGGTACAAGGAGAAAGAACTATAAGGAAAGGAGTTGAATGAAAAAGATGATTGGCCTCATATTGAAGATAACTTGTGTGATGGGAATCTTCTTCTCACCACAGAGCGTCACGGCATTATCTATCGAGGGACAATCTCAATCCTCTATCAACCAAACAAATAAGACTACAACCCAGAAGCATCGGCCCAAAGTGGCACTGGTGCTGGCAGGCGGCGGAGCCAAGGGTCTGGCCCACATCGGTGCCATCAAGGTACTGGAAGAGGCCGGCATACCCATCGATATGGTCGTAGGCAATTCTATGGGCTCGATCGTCGGTGGTCTGTACGCCATAGGCTACACCCCCGCCGAGATGGACAGCGTGGTACGGCACACAGACTGGATCAAGTTGTTGCTCGATGCACCCGACTACGGCAACAAACTGCTCTCGGCGCGCAAGCAGAACGAGACCTTCCAGTTGCAGATGTCCCTGGACCCAGACCGGCAGAACAGCAAGGCAGGACGCAGCGGACTGATACAGGGGCGCAACATCGAACAACTGCTCAAGCAGCTGACCTGCGATGTCCCCGACTCGGTCAATTTCGACCATCTGCCCATGCCGTTTGCCTGCAATGCCACAGAGGTGGTACATGGCTCGGTGCACGAGTTCCACAGCGGCAACCTGGTCAAGGCCATGCGAGCCTCGATGGCCATACCTGGAGTCTTCACCCCAGTCGAGATGGACTCCATGTTGTTCGTCGATGGATTTGTGACCAACAACTATCCCGTCGATGTGGCCAAGCGAATGGGTGCCGACATCATCATCGGCTGTGACCTGGTATCGAACATACCGGACAATGAGAGATACAACAACCTGATGGACCTCGTCACACACATGATCGACATCAGCAGCATGCATCGGTATGAGCAGAACATCGACAAGAGCGACATCTATATCGACATCGATGTGACGGAATACAGTTCCGCCAGCTTCGGCGCCACCGAGATTGACTCGCTCCTCATCCGCGGCGAACGGCGTGCCCGCCAACTGTTGCCCCAGATCCAAGCCCTGCGCGACCGGCTCCAGCGCAGTTACGGGACTGCACCGCTGGCCTACAAGCAGGCACAGGCCCAACGTAAGTGCACTGTGGCACAACGCCTGGCACGTCAGGAAGAGATGGTCGCACAACAGGCCGACACTACATTGCGCGCCAAGATAGGCTTCTTCCGTCAGGTGCGCAGCAACTACCTGAAGAGTGCCGTCAATATGGGTGCACGCTTTGACAACGACGAATATGCGTCAGTGCACATGCAGGCGCGGATGGCATTGCCCAACGCCCCGCAGTACAACGCCAATCTGTATCTGCGCCTGGGCCAACGCCTGCACGGCGCATTGGAGTTGAGTCACCAACTGCCCTTCAATTGCAGCATTGGTCTGGGCTATCGGATAGAGCGCAATGACCTACGATATTTCGTCGAGGGGCACAGGGCTGCAGACGTTACGTCCAATACGCAGATATCGCAGTTCTACTTCACCCAGGTATTGCGCCATGTACAATGGTCCACAGGATTGAAGTACCGTTGGCAATACTATGCCGACGTCCTCATCAAGGCCGAGTATATCAACGAAACCGACGATATGCAGGGAGCCAAGGATCGCTACCTCACCTACTTCACGCAGGCCGAGTACAATTCGCTCGACTCCTACTACTACCCTACTACAGGCAGTCGCGTCAAGGGATCACTCGAGATTGTTTCGGGCGACTTCTATATGTACAAGGACACCCAGGCCGTACCCATCGCGATGCTCTCGTGGATGTCGGCCGTCACTCTGGGCCAACGGTTCACCCTCATTCCCCACGCCTCGGGTCGAGTTATCTTCAACGACCACACAGGCGTACCCTTTGCACTCAGCAACACGGTAGGCGGCCTCCGCCAGGGAATGATAGTCGATCACCAGCTCACCATGGCAGGTCTGCCATCGCTTGAGCTGTTCTCGAGCAATGCCTTTGCATCCTCCGGACTCTCGCTCCAGCTCCGTTTGGGCGGCAGGCACTACCTGCAGGGTGCAGTGGATGGAGGCTCGTACGGCAGTCAGATGGACAGTTTCTTCAACCACAATGAGTTCACCTGGGGCACGCAGTTCGGCTACTCCTACAGTTCAATGGCAGGACCCATCTCCCTGACTGGCTACTGGAGCGAACGTACCGAGATGTTCAGCATGATGCTCAATGTCGGTTACTGCTTCTAACACGCGGGCATACATTTCTATTCACGGCATTCACACGGCTGCAGGCCGACAGGTCACGGGGACCTGCTGACCATAGGGCCGATGACAGATTATATAACATCAACTACATAACTACTTTATTATGGAAAGGAAAAATTTTGCGTTTATCAGTTACAATCACAAGGACGTGAAATGGGCTAAATGGCTCCAGAAGAATCTGGAGAACTACAAATTACCGACTGAAATCCACAACGAGTTCGAGGACAGCCGGTTCATCCGTCCTGTATTCCGTGACCAGACAGACCTCAACACAGGCGTATTGGGCAACGTACTGCGTGACAACCTCGAGGCCTCCAAATTCCTCATCGTACTCTGTTCTCCTAACTCTGCCAAATCCGAATGGGTCAGCAAGGAGGTACAATCATTTATTGAGTGGGGCCGACTGGACTGCATCATACCTCTCATCGTCGATGGTCAGCCCAACTGCTACAACCCCGACCTGGAGTGCTTCCCACGTTACATGAAGGAGTACGTCCAGCAGCATCCCGAAGCAGAGCTGCTCGGCGTCAGCATTGCCGAGGTCGGTGCTCAGAAGGCATTCATTCGCGTTGTTTCCAAGATGTTGGGTGTTTCGTTCGATACCCTGTGGAAACGTCACGAACGCGCTCGCCGTCGTCGCATCATCATCAATACGCTCACATCAATAGCATCAGCGTTCCTCCTCTACTGGTTTGCCCTGCCTGTACAACTCACCATGACCCTCACGGACGAGCAGCACCATCTGCCGTTCGGCAGTTCGGCCGATGGTGTGGGCGGCATACTGACGGTCGAGGGCAATGAATATCAACTCGGTCAGGACGGACTGGACACCACCATTGTACTGCACAGTGTGGCTGGCTTCCACCGCCTGGGCAACATCGACGTTCAGTTCGCAGCACCATACTACGATACGCTCCGCACGAGCATGCCGGTCAGCGCGGGTCTCAGCACGGCGCTCTCTCTGCAACTGAAGCGCGATGACGAGTTCCGTTTCTTCGCTGGCACCATCACCGATGCCGACACGGGCGAACCTATTGCCAATGCCACCTTCAGCATTGACAATGGCCAATACACCTCGGTCACCGATGCCCAGGGCCAGTACAGCATAGACATTCCGCTTGAGAACCAGCGTATGACCAAGGATGTGGTGATCACAGCCGAGGGCTACGAGACATTCGAGAGCGCAGACGAGGCTGTAGCATCGTTTGCCCCCTATCAGTTGCACAAACTCTGATTCGACTCCGTCTCCGTCGGGTAATCTCACCACGGAGGATAGAATGATTGGCAAAACTTGAATACTAAGACTATGATGAAGAAGTTGTTAATCGGGTTGGCCATGTGCACAGCACTCACCACCCTCTCTGCACAGAGCGTGCAGGTCGTACAGATACTTGAGTACAATGGCAAGGAACAGAAGACTCCCGTCAAGGGTGTTGCCCTCACTGTGGGCAATGCGGCTGCTGCCATCAGCGATGCAGAGGGTTTTCTCACCCTCAACTTCCGCACATTCAAGGCCGGTGACCCCGTACAGATACGCCGCATCGACAAGAGTGGATACGAGGTGTTCAACCTCGAGGCAGTGGAGCAATGGACCATCTCGCCCAAGCAGACCTTCCAGCTCGTGATATGCAAGTCTGACCGCATCCGTGCACTGTGCGACCTCTACAATCAGGCTGCCAGCCAGAGCTACGACAAGCAGCTGCAGCAGGAGAAAGCCCGACTGGAGGCTGACCGCAAGGCCGGACGTCTCAAGGAGGACGAATACAAGGCCGAACTGCAGAAGACGGAGGACTTCTATGCCCAGCAGCTGGAGAACCTCGACCTCTACGTCGAGCGCTTTGCCCACTTCGACCTCTCGGAACTCAGCCAGCAGGAACAGGCCATCATCACTCTCGTTCAGAAGGGTGAGATCGAGGAGGCAATCGCCAAGTATGAGGAGATGGACCTGTTGGGCAAGTACCAGCAGCAGACGGCGGACATCAAGCAGATTCGTTCTGCACAGGACAGCCTCTCCGTGATACGTGAGGAGAAAGTCATCGCACGTGATTCAATCAAGAGTACTATCGACTTCATGGAAAACGTCAAGAAGCAATGAAAAAGATTTGTTTAATTACCGGTCTGGCACTCTCGGCTGCACTGTTGCTCGCACCCAAGGCCAAAGCCCAGACCCAACAGGATATCGTGATAACCGAATACAATGGCAAGGAGCAGAAGACCCCACTTTCAGGCGTCAGTGTCACTGTGCTCAATGCCGTTGCCTCGGTATCGGATGCTCAGGGCAAAGCCTCTCTGCGTTTCCGCACCCTGCATGCCGGTGACAAGGTCACGGTGCGCCGCATCGTCAAGAGCGGTTACGAGGTGTTCAATACACAGGCGCTCGAACAGTGGAGCATCTCCCCTCAGCGCCCCTTCCAGATCATCTTGTGCCAGTCTGAGCGGTTCCGCGCCCTGCGTGACCAATACAGCCGCGTGGCCAGCGACAGTTATGCCCGCCAGTACAAGGCGGAACAGGCCCGTCTTGCCAATCTGCGCAAGAAGACCAAGATGCTCGAAGAGACCTATCAGCAGAAGTTGACCGAGCTCGAGAATCAATACCAGCAGCAGCTCGAAGATCTCGAGAACTACGTTGACCAATTTGCCCGCATTGACCTCTCCGAACTCAACAACAAACAGCAGGAACTGATCCGTCTGGTACAGGAGGGTAAGATTGAGAAAGCCATTGCTCAGTATGAGTCGGCCGATTATCAGGCTCAATACCAGCGCCAGTGCGAGGAGATTGCCCGTATTGACAAGGCTCAGGCGCAACTTGCCACCGTTGAGGCACGCAAGCGCAGCGAACGCGAGGACATCCTCAAGACCATCAACCGCCAGATAGCCACCTACCGTCTGGCCGGCGGACGAGAGAACTTCGACAAGGTCACCCGACTGCTCAAGTCGGTAGCCGATGCCGATACCACTCAACTTGAGGCGGTCTTCAACTACGCCAACCACGCTCTCGCCCAGCACCTGAACGCCGATTGCGAACGCTACTACGGCATCTATCTGCGTGGCTGTGCAGGCCGTCCTGACCTGCAGGCCAGTGCCTGGAGCCTGTTGGGCCAGGGCTATATGCTACAGCACGAATTTGCTCAGGCGGAACTGGCCTACAGCAAGGCACTCGCCATTCGCGAGGAGTTAGCCCGTCAGGAGCCGGAGCGCTTCACTGCTGCTCTCATCGAGATTCAGCACATCCTCTCTACCTATTATATATGGGTGAACAAGGTGGACGAGGCCAATACGCTCCTGCAGAGCGCTGTCGCTCCATTGCAGAAGATGTATGCCGAGGAGCCTGACTTCTACCGTGGCAAACTGGCCGAGGTCTATGCCAACCTCAGTCAGACGCAGTACCAGACGGGCGACTCTCTCCTGGCTTTCCAGACCATCCAGCAGGCTATGGACTTGTCGCAGCAGATATACGCTGCGTCGCAGGAGAGCTACTACCTCAACCTCGTTTACTCCAACCTCGAGTGGATGTACTACATCGCACAGAATTGGACCAAACTGGCCGAGACTACTCAGCTTCGCCTCAACCTCACGGAGGAGCTCTACAAGAAGAATCCTCAGGAGCACATCAATGACCTGCAGTCTGCCTACAATAATCTGGCCGAGGCGACGCTGCACATTCCTGACCTCGAGGCTTGCCGCAAGGCTCTGACGCGCTCTGAACAGTTACTCGACGAGATGGAGAAGAGTCAACCTGGCCAGCACTACTCTCGCTTCAATCTCTGCGACATCGGAGCTCATCTCTATGCTGCCCTGGGCGATGCCACCCTCAAGGCTAAGTACGTCGAAGCGGCCCGCGCCGCCTTCGCCCAGATGAGCACTGAGGACCAACAGCAGAACCAGGCATTGCTCGATGCTCTCTTGAAACTTTAATTATCGACAGTTTAACTGGTTGTTCCAATAGTCGGGGATTCACAGTCCCCGACTTTTTTATTTTCTCCAATAATTGAAATTAATTGACAATGATTCAGTCAGTGGAGATGTTCTTCTCCATTAATTAAAATTAATAAACATTAATTCAGTCTGTTGAGGCGTGAATCCTCAATAGCTCCTTTCTTCCGATTACTTGCATTCATTTAAAAAGGAACGCAGATGGAACGGATCAAACAGATAGGAACGGATTTATTCGTTTTCATTTATCTTTTTTTATCACCGAATTAAACTAATTTATACAG
>JAILKE010000078.1 GCA_024694125.1 Bacteroidales bacterium | reverse complement strand
CTGATAGCGGTATGCCTCCATACCGACCAATGCGCTGAGGTTGTGGTCGTCCATCTTCCAGTCGTACTGTGCGGTGTTGGTCCAGGTCATGCCCAGGCCGTGGCTCGCACTCTGTGAGACCGATGTACGGGGGTCATTGTAGTCGTATGGGCTGAAGTGATACAGCGGCGTGAAACTGCGGTAGTCATTGGAGCTATATACGATACCGAAGACCGAACGTATCTTCAGACCCTTGAGTGGGGTGAGCTGAGCGTATGCATTGGCATTGATGGTCGATGTTGCGCTCTCGTTGTTGGTCTTGGTCATCATGGCACCATAGGGGTTGCCGTCGTATGCGTACCAGTCACTGCCGTCCGTAGCGTTGTACGGTGAGTCGTAGGTGTTGTTGTCGCTATAGACAGGTGTGAGAGGTGAGGTGCCGAAGGCGCCGCGCAACGTGTTGTTGTACTGGTTGCCTACGCCGATGCCGACCTTCTTGGCATATACGTACGATACCTGTTCGCCCACGCTGAGCAGGTCGCGTATCACCTTGTGCTCCGAGTTGATACGGAAGTTGTATCGCTCGTAGTTCGACACGTCCTTGCCGCCCACGATACCTTCCTGGTTCATGTAGGCGAGGCTCATGGCGTAGGTCGATACCTGGTTGCCGCCCGTGATGCCCAGACTGTAGCTCGATGTCTTGGCATCGTCCTTGAACATCTGGTCGAGCCAGTCGGTATCGATCAGGTTGCCGTTGGCATCGTAGATGCTCTTGAACGACGAGAAGTCGTATGGCAACTGACCGTCATTGATCTGCTGCTCGTTCATGATGGCCATGTACTCGCGTGCATTGAGCATATCTACCGTGCGGGCTACATTCTGTATGCCCCAGTAGCTGTCGAAGCTGATGGTGGCTTTGCCCTCACGACCCGATTTGGTTGTCACGAGCACAACGCCGTTGGCAGCCTGAGCACCATAGATGGCTGCCGAGGCTGCATCCTTGAGCACATCGATGCTCTCGATGTCTGCGGGGTTGACGGTCGAGATGTCGCCGCCTATACCATCTATAATATATAGAGGACTGCCCGAACCGATGGTACCCAGACCACGGATCTTGACACTCATGCCCTCGCCAGGCTGACCGGAGTTGCTCACTACGCTCATACCTGGAGTCTGGCCCTGCATGGCCTGCAGTGGGTTGCTGGTGTTGAGTTTGGCGATGTCGTCGCCCTTGACCTGTGCGGTGGCACCGGTCAGGAGTTTCTTCTTCTGCACGCCGTAGCCGATTACGACGACGTCCTCCAGGCTGTTGAAGTCTTCGCTCAGAGTTACTGTCAGGTTAGGAGTTGCATCTACTACTTGTGTAGCATAGCCGATAAAGGAGATCTCCAGTTTCTGACTGGAGTTGGCGTCGATAGAGAAGCGTCCCTCGATGTCTGTAGTGGCACCCTTGTTGGTGCCTTGCACACGGATGTTAGCCCCGATGACGGGTTCGCCTGTCTCATCAACGACGGTACCTGTGATCTTCTTGGTATTCTGTGCATAGGCTGTACTGGATAGCCCTGTGCCCATAAATCCAGGAGTACCACCGACCAACAGTGCGGACATACCTACTGTCAGCCATGTTTTTCTTGATTTGATACTCATGTGTATTTAAGTTGATTAGTTGATAATTAGTTGTTACTATGCATGAATCATGGTCGCTCACGGCTCGTGTCTGTCTCTTGGGGTATAAGCTGCTTTCGGTTTGTTTCCCAATATACACTAACGTCACACTTCTTTTAGCGGGGGTATAGGTTAGTTTCTATTGATTATCATCACGTGTCCTTCGCCTGTTATATATTTGGATTACTGCTCGTAGTCTGTTGTAGTTGGCAGAGAGGGCAAAGGGCTTTGACCTTGGGCCGCAGCCCTTTGTCGTCTGTCATTCCGGATGGGCGGTAAAAAATCGGTTAGTTGTTAGATTTTTACCTCATTCATTCATCTTAATCTATATTCTCTCTTTCCGGTTAGTGGATTGAGAGACAATTACGTTTTGCTTTTATCTGTGTTGTTACGGATATCGTCATCACGACGATTTTATTTCTTAATCGTCTTTGTATCACTTGAGTAGATATTGTTCTCTGGCTCAATGTAGGTACAAAAACTATGATTTTTCATTTATTTAGTCGGTGCAAAGTTATGGAGTTATTGTCAAAATTGAGCATACAATTTTGCTCAATGATGGTACAATTTTGCCTTTTGCCATAAAAAATCCCTTTTACTACCCTTTTACGGCTTTTTATAGCCTTTCCCAACTCTTGACCGAATTACATCTCGACCACGACCTTGTGATGGCCTGGAGTGATGGTGATGTGGTTGCCTTCGATGCCGTGTCCATCTACTGTGATGTGGCGTACGCCCTTCTGTCGGCCATCGGGATTGAGCACATGAATGTCGTAGTCCGCTCCACGCAGAGAGCGTCGCACGCTGTACTCCCGTATCTGGCTGGACAGGCAGGGGTCTATCTCCAGTCCATCGTAGGTAGGTTTGATGCCCAGCAGGTATTGACTGACGGCGTACCACATCCAGGCTGCCGTGCCGGTCAGCCATGAGTTCTTGCCTTCGCCCGGACGGGCAGCATCCTTGCCTGCCACCATCTGGCAGTTGACGTAGGGCTCTACCTTGTGCAGTGTCTGGTCGGTGATGTATGCGGGGCATACTTTCTGGAACAGTGCCCATGCGTCGTTGCCTCGTCCTGCTACCGTATCTCCGATGATGACCCACGGATTGTTGTGGCAGAAGATTCCGGCATTCTCCTTGTATCCAGCTGGATAGCTCGATATCTCGCCCATCTCGATATGGTATGAGGTATAGGCTGGATTGTTCAGTACCATTCCGTGCTGGCTGTCCAGGTATTGCTTGCAGCTGTCCAGGGCGCGTTGTACCAGCCCCTCGTCCAGGCCGATGCCTGCCATGGTGCACCATCCCTGTGACTCGATGAAGATCTTGCCCTCGTCATTCTCGTGACTGCCTATCTTCTGCCCGTAGTAGTCGTATGCGCGCAGGTACCAATCACCGTCCCATCCGTGCTGCTTGACGGCATCGGACATTGCCTTGATGCGTTTCGTGGCGCGTTCTGCCTCGTAGTGCAGGTAGGTCGATGTGGCTACGTTGCACAGTGTGGAGTGATGGCTCAGGTAGTCGCACAGTTCGGCATACTGCCTGCCGCAATAGACGAACAGACCCGCTATCATCAGTGACTCTGCCTGGCTGCCCTCGGTCTTGTTCTCGGTGGTCTGGAAACTCTCGTCGGGGTCCCAGCTGAAGCAGTTCAGGTTCAGGCAGTCGTTCCAGTCGGCTCGTCCTATGAGCGGTAACTGGTGTGGCCCGAGGTTGTTGATGACGTGGTCGAAGGATATGCGCAGGTGCTCCAACAGGCTCACCTCGCTGCCCGGTACGTTGTCCCACGGTACGGGTTCGCTCAGGATGGAGAAGTCGCCTGTCTCCTTGAGGTACGCCACGGTGCCGAAGATGAGCCACATCGGGTCGTCATTGAATCCGCCGCCTATGTCGTTGTTGCCGCGTTTGGTCAATGGCTGATACTGGTGGTAGCAACCTCCGTCGGCGAACTGGGTCGATGCGATGTCGATGATGCGCTGACGGGCACGGCTGGGTATCTGATGCACGAAGCCGACCAGGTCCTGATTGGAGTCGCGGAAACCCATACCACGACCTATACCGCTCTCGAAGAACGAAGCCGACCGGCTGAAGCAGAAGGTGATCATACACTGATACTGGTTCCAGACGTTGACCATGCGGTTCAGACGTGGGTCGGACGACTGCAGCTGGTACTTGCCCAGCAGTCGGTCCCATAGTTGGTGCAGCTCCTCGAAGGCCTCGTCCACGGCTTCGGTCGTTGAGTATCGTTCGATGGTGCGGCGTGCCAGGTCCTTGTTGACCAATGTGCAGTCGCTGTCCTGGCTGGACAGGAGCGACCCGTTGCGTTTGCGTTCGATGTCGGCTGTGCAGAACTTCTCCTCCTGGGCATTCTCTACATATCCCAGCACGAAGATCAGATCGCGTCGTTCGCCTGGTTGCAGTGTCACCTCGATGTAGTGTGAGGCGATGGGGCTCCATCCGTGGGCTATGCTGCCCAATGGTCGGCCTGCCACTACGCACTGTGGGTCGGCGAAGTCGTTATACAGTCCTATGAATGACTCTCGGTCGGTGTCGAAACCCTGTATCGGCACATTGACGCTGTAGTAGGCGTAGTGATTGCGGCGCTCCTTGTACTCGGTCTTGTGGTAGATGACTCTGCCGTCTATCTCTACTTCGCCGGTGCTCCAGTTGCGCTGGAAGTTCTCCATGTCGGTCGCTGCATTCCACAGGCACCACTCTGCCAGGCTGAATAGCTTGAAACTGCGTACCTGGTCGGTGAGGTTGCTGAGGGTTAGTTTCTGTATCTCGGCCCAGGTGTGCAGGGGTACGAAGCACAGTACACTCGCCTCGATGCCGTTCTTGCGGCCTGTGATGCGGGTGTAGTTCATTCCGTGTCGGCACTCGTAGTGGTCCAGGGGGGTCTTGCAGGGTTTCCATCCGGGGTTCCAGATGGTACCGTTGTCATTGATATAAAAGTATCGGCCGCCATTGTCCATCGGTACTCCGTTGTATCTATAGCGGGTGATGCGTCGGAACTTGGCATCCTTGTAGAAGTCGTATCCACCGCCGGTATTAGATATCAGACCGAAGAAGTCCTCATTGCCCAGGTAGTTGATCCAGGGAAATGGGGTTGCGGGGTCGGTAATGACAAATTCTCTATGCTCGTCGTCGTAGTGGCCATATTCCTTGCTGGCTGGACGCTCCGCGTCGAGGTTGTGTTTGATGTTTTGCATAACGGTATCCTTATTTCCGCCGCAAAGGTATGTAATTTTTATTTTACCTGCAATACCTCGGTTTTTATACTATTTCAAATAGATAAAATAGTATAAGGGGAAAAGGAAGTGACAAGGAAGTGACAAGGGAGTGACAAGGAAGTGACAGGGAAGTGACAAGGAAGTGACAGGGGAGTGACAGGGAAGTGATAGGGAAGTGACAGGGAAGTAACAAGGAAGTGACAAGGAAGTGACAAGGAAGTGACTGGGAAGTGACAAGGACGATACAATCTCCTGAGCATTATACGCGAAAGCGGGGGCATGAGCCCCCGACGATATTGGCTCTATCATCAATCTGTGAAGAGATAGCGCTCATTGTATTCTATGCCGTATTGATCCAGAAAGAGTTTGAATTCCTCTTCGAATGTACGATTGTGGTGGTGTTCAAATTGATGTAGGATGTAGTCTGTAGTCTTTTGTGATATTGATGGACTGATAGAGAATGCGCCGTATCCATCTTGCCATCCGAAATTGGAGTATAGTGGCCCTTGTCCCTTGAGCCATTTGCTGCTGTTGGTCTTGATGGAGCAGACCAAGTCTGTTAGTGTGAGGTTTTTCGGTAATGTTGTCAAGATGTGGATGTGGTCGGGTCTGCCGCCCACGGCTATTGGGATTGCGTCGAGTCGTTTGATTATACCTCCTATGTATTGGAACAGTCGTTTTAGGTCGGTCTCAATGATTCGAGGTGAGTTTGTTTTGACGTGAAAGATTATGTGTACATCGATTTTTACAAGTGAACTTCCCATTTCTTTTGTTAGGTATAGATTTGTTGTTTGTCGTTTGTCGTTTGTCGTTTGTTGTTTGTCGTTTGTTGGTTTTGTCGTTTGTTGTTTGTCGTTCGAGTGGCAAAGATAGGTATTTTATGCCATTGTCGCAATGATAGTGTGCAAAAATGTCCAGATTAAATACATTATTCAATATTAAAGGCGATTTTGTTTGGTTCAATCCCATATATTTGTAGTGTTTCCCAAAATTTTTGAAGTTTCGTATCGTTGAGTTTCGTCGTTTTATGTTGCAGATTTATTGTTGCGGTTTCATTGTTTCGGTTTCGTTTTTTTGTGTGTGTTGTTGTTGTTGTTGTTGTTGTTGTTGTTGCGGTGTTGTCGTTGTTGTGGTGGTCGTTGTTGCGGTGTTTGTCGTTGTTGTGGTCGTTGTTGCGGTGTTTGTCGTTGTTGTCGTCGTTGTGGTGGTCGTTGTTGCGGTCGTTGTCGTCGTAGGTTTCAATTAGGCAGCGGGCCGAAGGTCCGCGGGAATACAGGCGGGGGCGTGAGCCCCCGCTTTCGTCCGGAGCGGCGAGGCATTTGTATCGAGCGCCGAAGGTGCGACAGAATTTGTAGGGGGCGTAAGTCCCCGTATCGCAAGATTGCCGTTTCAAATACATCAACAGTATTCAGTTTCACAACATTGTACCCGTTTCCCGTTTTACGTTTGATCATTCCGCATTGTATATTGTGATATTATGTTGAACAATCCACGCAAAACGCGGTATATTTGCCCGGCAAATATACCTTCTGTCGCACCTTCGGCGCTCGATACAATCTCCTGCGCATTATACGCGAAAGCGGGGGCTCACGCCCCCGCCTGTATTCCCGCGGACCTTCGGCCCGCTGCCAAAGGAGAACAGAACATAAAAAATGTTTCCCAGTTGCCAAAGGAGAACAGAACATAAAAATGTTTCCCAATTGTCAAAGAAGAACAGAACGTAAATCTATGCTTCCCAACTTCCAAATGGAAATAGTACATATATTGCCATTTTCCCTATATATTCGGTTAAATAACTATGGTAGTTCGACCGAATATTGGGCAATATCATTATTATTCCCCAGCTGCAACAACCTCGGCAATCCAGGAGAAGAGGTCATCGAGGTTATAGTCACCGCTGTGGTAACGGTTCCAGGCGTAGAGGAAATCCACGTCGTGGCCCGTGTTGCGCAGGCGTGTGGCAAAGATGAGTGGAATGGGGAACGCCGTGTCGCGGTCGCGTGAGCCGTGGCGGATGTACCAATGTTGGGCAACCGTCGTCTGGTCATCACCGAGGAAAGACATCGGGTTCATCAGACGGACGTTGCGGCGAGTGGCGTCGGAGACCGAGGTGCCGTTGGCGGCGGCGGAGAAGTCCGTGAAGTTGGCAGGTTCGCCCAGGATGCTGCCGAACAGTTCATTCTCGCCCGATGCTTCGTTCACATCCTGAATCATGCTGTCGAAGGCAGGGACGCCCTTCAGCGGTTGGCACGATGCCACGTAGTTGACGTAAGTGCGCATGTCCAGTTCCGTGATGTACTCGCCCTGGTTGCGGCGCATCATCATCGGGCCAGGCATACCGGAGGCAGAGTTCTGGGCACCGCCGCGAATCTTGTGCGGGTTGGCAACCTTCTTCAGTTCCAGTTCCATGTTCTTGGGTCGGCTGGCCTCCTTCCTCTGGGCACGCTCTTCGGGCGTCATCTTACGCATCAGCATCTGAGGCTCTTCCTCGCGCGTCAGTTTGGCGGGACGTTCCTTTATCATCATCCGATCTCCGCGGAAGCGTCGGGGCGCATTGTTGCCGCTGAACTCCATTCCGATGGTGTCGGGAATCTCGGCGCCGGCATTCTTGGCTATCTGTGCCGATGCAATCAGTTCGCTCTTGATATATTCGATGAAGGTGCCACCGTTCAGTGGCATGCTGTCCGGTTTGACCAACTGCAGGCTGTCCAGGTAATGGTTGAACTGCATGCCCAACTGCATGGAGAGAGCCTGCTGCGTCGAGTCCAATGCGCGGCGGCTGTCCGTAGGTCCGTACATCCACTCGTAGGCCATGTCGGCATGTTCCAGGTCAATGATAGGGCAGTAGCAGACCGAGGCATAGACATCGTCGCGTTGCTTGGCAGCGCCCATGGCATCGAGCATGGCTTCGTACTCCGGGTTGTTGCCCGTGGCTCCCAGCAGGGCCGACATTGCTCCGCCGGCACTGGTGCCATCGGTGATGATCCGTTCGGCGTCGCCCGGCATCTCCTTGTCCACCTGGCGCAGGTAACGTACGGCAGCCTTCAGGTCGAGTATGCCCTGTGGTGCACGACCGTTGAAGAGGGTGTCGCCCTCCTTGATGGACTTGAAGCGCTTGTCGCCCTTGACCTTCTTGAGCGCCTTGACCTGCTGCGCTGTAGCCGTCACGGACGAGTTACGGCCGCGCGAACCGGGGATGACCACGACGTATCCTTCCCACAGGGCACGTCCTGTGGCATCGCCCACCTTGGGTTGAGTTGCTGCCGATGCCATGTATCCGCCCACGTAGGTGCGCATCAGGATGGGAGTCTGCTGTGTGGCCCCCTCCGGCACATAGACGTTGAGGTACTGGTAGGTCGAGTCTTCGACGTTGGTGACATAGTACAGATTTTCGTAGGCAGTGTAGCGTACGGTACTACCATCGTAGAAGTCCATAAACTGTTCCACGCCCTGGCTGGCGTCGAACGAGAGTGTGTTTTGTGCAATGGCTCCTGCGGAGAGGAGGGACAATGCAAGTAAGGCTGGAATCTTGGGCATAGACTATTTTAAATTAAAAATTAACAATGAACAATGAAAAATTGAAAATTGAAAATTGAAAGTTGAAAATTGAAATTCAAAACTAACAATCCAAATTAACAATTATCAATTATCAATGAACAATTGTAAATTAACAATTCAAAATTTTAAAATTCAAAAATGAAAGAAAGTCGGGGAAATAAAAAAACCGCACCACTTAAGTAGTGCGGCTTTTTATTATTTATTGGTTCTGATACTGCTGAACCATTGCGTCGGTAGCCAGCACGTAAACCTCGACGCGGCGGTTGGCTGCATCGGCAGCGTTGTCGGTCTTAGGTTCGCTTGATGCCATACCGTACTCAGTGACGCGCGAAGAAGAGACGTTGTTGGCGCGGAGGATGTCACCTACCGACTTAGCGCGCTTCTCCGAGAGAGGCTGGTTGATCTTGTCGCCGCCAGATGAATCGGTGTGACCCTTGACGATGATGGCAGTGTTGATCATGTCGGAAGTAACCATGTTCTGAGCGAACTTCTGCAGGGCAGTCTTGGCGCTGGCAGAGAGGGTGGAAGAGTTCTTGGCGAAGCTCATGTCGGCATCGAAGGTAACCTTGATGGCGGTCAGACCCTGAGAGTCCTCGACAGTCTCGACCGAAGCCTGCTCGGCCATGGCAGCCTTGAGGGCAGCGGCCTTCTTGTCCATCTGCTTGCCGATGATGGCACCGGTAGTAGCACCTACAGCGGTACCTACAGCAGCACCGATGATGGTGCCCTTAGCATTCTTGCCGATCAATGCGCCTACGCCGGCACCAACAGCGGCACCTGCGCCAGAACCGATCAGCGAACCCTTGGCTGTGTTGCTCATCGATGAGCAAGAGCCGAGACCCATCACCAGGATGGAACCTGCCAGAAGGCAGAGAACGGATTTCTTGAACATAATAAAAAGATTTAAATGGTTAATAATAATTAGTAATTGGGGTTACTTAATTAGAATCAGTTATCGTACAATGATTTTCTTACCATTGACGAAGTATATACCCTTGGAATCAATTGCATCAACGCGCTGGCCCAGGATGTTGTAGATGACCTTCGCCTGTGCAGCCTCGGCTGCTGGAGCCGGTACGCACTCGAGGGCAGAGGTGCTGCCGTTGACCGAGTAGAGGTAACCGCCGGCGCTGGTCTGGTAATTCTTGCCAGTGTAATAGACCACTGCACATACGACAACCTCGTCACCTATCTTGACCAACGAACCCTCAGGATCGCTCTGGATGCTGTCGCCGCCGAAGCTGAAGCAATAGGAAACCTTGATGGAGTCCGTTGCCGAGGTGTTGTCCTTGATGTAGAATGAGATGGCTTTCTTGCTTGGAGCGTATGAAGGCTTGGTGACGATTACACCTTTAATAAATATGCTCTGGTCCATGTCGTAGGTGTTGTACTGGTCAGCAGCATTGACCAACTCGATGGCCTTGGCTACGGTGTAGGCATCCTCGGCAGCATTGGTTGGGTCGATGATATCGACGCCGTCCTTGCAGGCCTTGAGGCTGACAATCACGTTGTTGGCATCCAGTTCGTAGGTGCCGTTGTAGCACTTGATGGTACCCTGGATGATGAGGGTGTCGCCCTTGTGGATGTCGTTCTTGCTGGTGAACTTAGCGCTGTCCAGGTTGAGGCCGCTGTAAGCCTCGAACGTGTTGCTGTCCAACCAGTAGGTGAGGTGACCGTCGCTGGAGAGGGTCTCGATGCTGCTCACGACGCCGGTCACATAGACGGTATCGGTCAGGATAGAGAGTTCGTCGTCAATCAGAGCCTTGGCCTGGGCAGTGGTGTAGGCAGTCTCGATGGTATTGGCGATGTGCTTGTATTCAACCAATCCCTCGACCTCCTCGACGCTGGCGCAGTTGGTCTCGTAGGTGCCAGCTTCAGCGTCGGTGCTGGTGTAGCGGATAGCTACCAGTACGCTCTTGCCGATGTATGACTTGAGGCTGATCTGGCTGGTGATGTAGGTCCAAGAGGTAGGCCAGTTGGCAACTTCAAGTTTGGTCCAGTTTGTGCCGCCGTCCTCCGAAGCCAGTACCGATACCATGTCGGAGATAGAGGTGTTCTTGTAGTTGCCGGCAGCGTGGCTCAGTATGAGCGCTGGGCTGGTGGCGTTGGTCAGGTCGATGGCAGGAGAGATGAGCCAAGACTCGGTGGCATTGGCAGTCTTGTTGTAGTAGCCAGTAGCCTTCATGCCATACTTGGCATCCAGGTTCCATACGCTGGCACCCTCAATGCCGGTTACGTCCTTGACGGTCCAGCCCTGCTCGTCCTTCAGGAAGTTCGAGTAGAGGTAAGCGATGTAGTACTGAGCCTCGGCTACAGGGCTGCCTGTATCCTCGTCGTTGTAGGCGATGGCCTTGAGCAGGGTGTGCTCCTTAATCTCGATAGGCTCGGTATATTTGGTGCTGGCATCGGTTGGATCCGATCCGTCCACGGTGTAGTAGATGGTGCAGCCCTCGTCGGCAGTGATGCTGACGCTCTGAGCGCTGGCATATACGCCTGGTTCGAGGCCGATGACAGGAGCATTGACCTCAGGTGCCTCGTACTCGTTGACAACGATTTTCTTTATCTGCAGATTGTTGGCATTCGTGACTTTGAGGCTGTAAGCTGATCCTATAGCGGAAAGAGCCTCCGGTACTGTGAAGCTGACAGAGCCAGACTTGGTTGCAACAACAGCCTGGTCAAAAGCGGTCTCGCCATTGTAGAAATCAACTTGAACCTTGGTCGATACGCCATTTCCAAAGGTGAGGTCTAATGTGCCTACGCGGAAATCAAACTTAGGCAGTGTGATGGTAGAGCCCTGCTTGCCGATGAAAAATGCTGTATCACCGCTGGAAATGATGAAGTAAGCGTTGGCGGCAGGCTTAATAGTCACATCATTGCCCTGATAGCTTATGGTAGTTTCAGCCTTCCAACCAGCATCGGTTTTGGTGCGGATTGTGTCGCCAGTAGATGCAGTCCATGCGGACGGAGTGGTGAAATCCAACGTCACTGACTGACCGGCAAATGCGGAAGCCGCAGCCGATGCAATGACGAAGATAGATAGTAAAAATTTCTTCATACTTGGATAAAATTTATATGGTTTGTGAATACAGAATACAGGCGCAAATATAATTATAAAAACTCATATTGTGCAAAAAAATGACCTTTTTTTGACAAGATTGGGGCAAAATAGTTATCTATGGGTACGAAAGCCGGGCAAAAAATGGAAGAAATGGACACAGTGAGCGGATGCTGGGATGCACAAATGGTTGTGCTTCGTGTTGTACATTTTCGGCATCATCCGGGCATCGTTCATGTAGTGTGCAGGTATTATGAGGGTATTACAAGGGTATTATGAGCGGGCGCTGAGCGAAGTGGGAGCGAAGCGTCAGCGTAAGTCCAGCGTAAGTGAAATGTCTTACTCTTCACTTACTCTCCACTTACCCTGAGGCTCCGCTTCGCCCTGTTTGTCCGATACGGCAAGGTAGTGTCCAACTCGTTGCGCAACACGGGTTTCGGCTGAATACAACAACGATTGCACGCCGAAAATATGTTAAAAAGCATCTATTGAAAGTAAAAAGATGGCAAAATACGGAAAAAATTAGTGAATTTCGATAATTTTGCAACATTTTTGCTGCTTTTATCAATATTTTATGTATCTTTGCGTCCGATAACTATATGTGTGAAGACTGTCGTCCTGAGGCTCGGCGAGCCGAGACAGATCTAATCCCTAAGACAACAAACTAATCATATCTTATATGAAAAAAGGTTTTCTTTTACTCTCTATGATGGTGGCGGGTAGTTGTATGGCTCAAGTACAATACCCGATCAATCCCGTACCATTCACTTACGTACAGGTTACTCCAGAGTCATTCTGGGGCCAGCGTCTGCAGGCCAGCCGCGACGTGACGGTGCCGTTGGCCTTCACTAAGTGTGAGGAGACCGGTCGTTACCGCAATTTCGAACTTGCAGCACAGCAGCTGCAGGGCAAGGGTTCCGACACCGTCCAGGTGCGTGGATTCTCGTTCGACGATACCGACGTTTACAAGACTATCGAGGGCTGTTCCTACCTGATGCAGAGTTTCCCTAACCTGCGCATCACCGTGGAGCGCCAGGGCGTTCCCTGCACGGTGTATGCCAAGGATTATATCGATTCAGTGCTCACCATCGTGGCTTCGGCCCAGGAGTCGGACGGATATCTCTACACCGCCCGCACCATGAACCCCTATAACCCACACAAGTGGGCAGGTGCGAACCGCTGGGATAAGGTCGAGGACCTGAGCCACGAGCTCTACAACCTGGGTCACATGATAGACGGCGCCGTAGCACACTATCAGGCTACCGGCAAGGAGACCTTCCTGAAGCTGGCGCGTGCCTATGCCGACTGCGTGTGCCGCACCATCGGCCCTGAACCCGGCAAGATGATACGCGTGCCAGGTCACCAGATAGCCGAGATGGCGTTGTGCCGTCTGGCTGCCGTGACAGGTGACAAGAAGTACCTGCAGGAGGCCAAGTTCCTGTTGGACCGCCGCGGTACGACCCAGCATCGTGCATACTACAACCAGTCACACCGCCCCGTGCTGGAGCAGAATGAGGCTGTAGGTCACGCTGTCCGTGCTGCCTACATGTATTCCGGTATGGCCGATGTGGCTGCCATGACGGGCGACACCGCCTATGTGGGCGCTGTGGATCGTCTGTGGGAGGACATCGTGAGCAAGAAGATGTACATCACCGGCGGTATCGGTTCAACCAAGAACGGCGAGGCATTCGGCGCTCCATACGAGTTGCCCAATATGTCGGCATACTGCGAGACCTGCGCATCGATTGCCAACTGCTATCTCAACCACCGACTGTTCCTGATGCACGGCGATGCTAAGTACTACGACGTGCTGGAGCGTACCCTCTACAACGGCGTCCTGGCCGGTGTGAGCTATGATGGTGGCCGATTCTTCTACCCCAATCCATTGGAGAGTGCCGTCCAGCACAACCGCCAGCCTTGGTTCGGCTGTGCCTGCTGTCCCAGCAACATCTGCCGCTTCATCCCTTCGGTACCTAACTACATCTATGCCGTACGGAGCGCTGACGTGTATGTCAACCTCTACATGGCGAGCGACACCGAGTTCAAGGTGGAGGGCCGTACCATCGAGATTGAACAGCAGACCAACTATCCTGACGACGGATATGTCAAGATCTATATGCGCAAGGTTCGTCCCAGCATGAACCTGAAGCTCCGTATCCCTGGCTGGTTACGCAACCATCCTGTACCATCGGAACTGTATGAGTACACCGACGGCAAGCGCCCCAGCTACAATGTCAAGGTCAATGACAAGATTGTCGTCACCCAGACCGACGAGATGGGTTATGTCACCATCAGCCGTGACTGGCACATCGATGACAAGATTGAGATCACCTTCGACATGGAGCCTCGCATCGTCAAGGCTGGTCCTAAGGTATCGGCCGACCTGGGCCGTGTAGCCGTGGAGCGTGGTCCTATCGTATATTGCGCCGAGTTTGCCGACAACCTCGGTTACGACGTGCGCAGCATCATCCTGAACCAGCTGCCTAAGTTCTCGCTCAACAAGAAGATCATCACCGAGACATTCTCAGTACCACAGCTCGTCACCGATGCACAGGTGCTGCAGTTCAACAACCGTGGCGAACTCCAGTCTCGTTCCGTACAGTTGAACCTGATTCCATACTATGCATGGAACCACCGTGGACAGGGCTCCATGACCGTATGGTTGCCACAGGAGTTGCGTGCCACCACTCCAGTCATGCCTCCTACATTGGCCTCGCGTTCGGCTGTCAATGCTTCGTACAAGAGCTACTCTGTCAGCGCTATCAATGACCGTCTCGTTCCTAAGGACCAGGAGGACTACAACCTGGCTCACTACGAGTTCGACAAGAAGGGCGGTATGCAGTACATCGAATATACCCTGCCTAAGGCCGATGCCATCAAGAGTTGTACCATCTATTGGTACGAGGACAAGGACTCGGGCGTGCGTGTTCCTAAGAGATGGCGCATCCTCTACAAGGCCTACGACGGTTCATGGCATCCAGTTGCCGGTGCTAACCACTACACCTGTTACAAGGGCGTAGCGAACACGGTTCAGTTCAATGCCGTCATTACCCCGGCTGTCCGTTTGGAAGTCTTCCAGCAGGACGATGCCAAGTCTGGCCTCTTCGAGTTTGAGGTCAAGTAACGACGTTCAATATAGAGTTGTTTCCAATTGAGTTTGGAAGCAACTCTTTTTTTGAATCACTTTTTCTTTCCCCGCTTTAATTTGTCAGCTACAAATATACTTTTGGCAACAAGGGAAAATTTGTTCTGCCCGAGTTGAAAAATATGAAAAAGAAATTTGGCAGTTTGCCGATTTCCAATTATATTTGCACCATCAAAGCGACCCCTACTTGTACCGGATGGTTTATCTGGTAACTGCACTCCCCCCTCACACAGCGGCGCACTCTCAGCGCCCTGTCTATTCAACTGAGTTATTAAAGGTACATATTAAATATAAGTCAATGCAAAACGAAAAGGCAGTTTCGCTCATCTTAGATGACGGCCATGTGTTCCATGGTTACAGCTTTGGTTTCGAAAAACCAGTCAATGGCGAGGTAGTTTTCAACACCGCCATGATGGGTTATCCCGAGAGTCTCACTGACCCGAGCTACAGCGGTCAGATTCTTGTTACGACATTTCCATTGGTCGGTAACTATGGTGTCCCGGCAGCATCGCACGATGCTAACGGGCTTTCTTGTTTCTACGAGTCGGAGAAGATTCACGTGCGTGCACTCGTCGTGAGTGACTACTCGCAGAAGTACAGCCACTGGAATGCTGACCGCTCGCTGGCTGACTGGCTCAAGCAGGAGCAGGTCGTAGGCATAGAGGGCATCGACACCCGAGAACTGACCAAGGTGCTGCGCGAGAAGGGTTCGATGAAGGGCAAGATTGTCTTTGACGGAGGTGATGACATCGAGTTCGAGGACCCTAACCTGGTCAATCAGGTCGCCATCGTCTCAACTCGCGAGGTGAAGCACTTCGGTCAGGGCAAGAAGCGTGTCTGCCTGGTCGATATGGGTGTGAAGCAGAACATCATCCGCTGCCTGTTGCGTTATGACGTGACCATCACGATGGTACCGTGGGACTACGACTTCAACCAGATGGGCGAGGAGTTCGACGGCCTCTTCATCAGCAATGGTCCTGGTGACCCTAACCTGTGCGGCGCTACCGTCGAGCATGTCAAGGTGTTCATGAAGTCGGGCAAGCCTATCTACGGCATCTGCATGGGCAACCAGATCCTCTCCCTCGCTGCCGGTGCCAAGGTCAGCAAACTCAAGTACGGTCACCGCGGACACAATCAGCCGGTACAGCGCTACGAGGGCGGCAAGCCTACCACTCAGTGCTTCATCACCAGCCAGAACCACGGTTTCGCCGTTGACAACGACACCATACCTGCCGACTGGGAACCACTCTTCATCAACATGAACGACGGCTCGAACGAGGGCATCCGCCACAAGAAGCAGCCTTGGTTCTCGGCTCAGTTCCACCCTGAGGCTTCGTCGGGCCCTACCGACACTGAGTTTATCTTCAAGGAGTTTGTAAACTTGCTCTAATGTATTGTATCCTATGGTCAACAATAAAATAAAGAAAGTCCTGCTGCTCGGTTCGGGCGCACTCAAGATAGGCGAGGCCGGAGAGTTCGACTACTCTGGTTCGCAGGCCCTCAAGGCTCTCAAGGAGGAGGGCATAGAGAGTATCCTCATCAA